>NZ_JBXMTI010000089.1:0-21638 GCF_057083605.1 Candidatus Villigracilis sp.
TCTTATTGCCGTCAGCGGTTATGGAAGGGCTGCAGTTTACAAATTATCCATAGCGCTTTCAGTGGTCTTCCTCATTACTGAATACTATTCATTAATTTGGACAGGCGCAACTTATTGGGCACAAAGTAATAATTGGGCAGAGATATTAAGCCGTCTTGCCAGTATTCATCCCGTGTACTTATCTCCCAATTTTTTCGCCCCCATTGCTGCTTTCGTCATTTCTTTGATAATATTATTAGTATGGAGCAATTCGATGGAATACAGTTCTAAGGCATCTATGTCCCGCTAGCTGAACTTTATACTTTTGCACATGTGTGTCAATGCTTCCTGTGTGTCACTAAAAAATTACAAATGGGACCGTCACCAAGTATTACTTTGCTGGAAGTCAGAGAATCGCCATGAAGAAAAACGGCGTCTTAAATTTCATCCTTGGAGACCATTTAGGAAGCACAAGTCTTGTAACGGATGCTTCAGGCAATATCGTTAATCAAACCCAGTATAAGGCCTGGGGAGAGGTGCGTCATTCTTCTGGAAGCGAGATGACGAAATATCAGTATACAGGTCAATATTCATACGCCTCAGACTTTGGCTTGATGTTCTATAACGCCCGCTGGTATGACCCCGCTTTGGGATGCTTCGCGCAGGCGGATAGCATTGTCCCTGGCGGAGTGCAGGATTGGGATCGTTATGCTTATGCCAACAACTTACCTTTGAATTATATTGACCCATCAGAACACACAGCCCTAAGCGACGCAAGCTACGAAGAAGACGCTGAAAAACCGCAAAATAGTATAGATGATATGCTAACAAAGTATGGGGTAAAGCTAAAAGGTAATTGGGACTTCCGATATAAAGCAGCGCTTGTACTTGGTGTATTGGCTGCTGCAGGAAGGTTCGGGGATGTTTTAGGTAAATCCCCATTAGAAATATTTAAGGCGGTTTACGGTGAATTAACATTTACTTGGTGAGGTTGCAGAACTGTAGAATGTTAATAAAATTCTCCTGACCATTGGGTAGTCGGGAGAATTTTTATTAATTTGGTGAAGGCAAAATGCCAAGCCGCGGATCGAAGGTGACAGCCGAAGAATTGCAACTCATTCGAGATTGGATCGATCAGGGGGCGCTAAATAACGGAGGGAGGTGAAACGATATGTTGCATACAAGGGAGTTGGATTACTTCGAGTAGGGCTGTGTGATGAATGCGAGTAATCTGTCAAAGTCTTTTTATTATTATGGCTATCATCAATCTTTCTATTGACGGTAGAACATTTTGATGATAAAAGTATAAAAATGCGGGGGAAGTATCGTAAACAAAACCCCACAAAAAAATACAAGCTTTGAAGATCATCGCATCCCCAACCGTTGGAGGCTATCATGTCAAAGATTATCAGACCAGGAATGGAACCGGTTGCTCGAGTTTTTCTCACCCTTGTTGTATTATTGAACGCCGTCATTCCAACTGCCGCATTAGCTAAGTCGCCGAGATCTGAAGATAATACATCTCTTCAGTCGGAGACTCGCCAAAATGGTATTGCTCAGGGCTTCAAGTTGGCACATGCAGTTTCAAGGTCTAATACGTTTACCTCTGAAATCGTCGAAGCCGACATACCTGTTTCCCAAATCAGCGCTGGTAATCAGCAACCCGAATCTTTATCTACTCCTACTCCTGATGAATTATTTGCACAGATGCCTGCTGTGGCAAGTCCTGATAATCAAACAGCGCCTCAGTTCGTCTTTTCAGCATCACCTGCTCAGGCGGCCCCAGGGGATGAAGTGCAATTTACAATTGTCTTTACAAATATTGGATCAGTCGAAGTCAGGGGATTAACATTTACCAACCTCCTACCCGATCAGTTGAAAAATCCAAAGAGCGAGAATAAAGGTTTTGAGTTTGACCATAAAACAAAAACCCTAAGCTGGTCGAGTGAATTATTGGGCGAAGATATAGTTATCTTGCCTGGGGAATCAATTACTATTGAATATTCGGTGACAGTTGATTCACAAATTGATAAAGACCTTCAAATTACTGATGAAGCTGACTTATTTATTGGTGGCGCAACTACTTCTCTCGCTGCTACTGCAATATTAACTGTATTTCTCGACAAGAAAGCAAAGAAGTTTACGCCGATAGGTCTGCAAGGCGGAGAGGCTCATGGCGTTGACGGACATGTCTCAATTAATATCCCAAGCGGAGAACTAAATATATCTGATGGAATTCTGATCGAGAGTCTTAGCGTAGATACACAATCTGGCTTACAACAACCATTATTGATGTTTCAACTCGATGTAGTGTCACAAAATCAGGAAACAATAGTCTCAACTGAAGCCCCAATTGCAGCGCCCCTTTCTGTTACCTCAACTGCTGAACCATTAACTACAGCAACATTATCTGAAACCGCAACCCCTATTTTTCCCACTCCAACCGCCGAATCATTGACGACAAATGATCCAGTTCTGTCTACCGAAACTTCTGAGCAAGAACCTCCAACAGGAACACTCGAAACTGATTCGTTGAACCCAACTGAACAAGCTACCCTGGAAGTCACTGACATAGCTTCACCAGATGTTGATTTAACAACAACTTTAACCGTCGCACCTACTCCAACGATTTCTCCATCCTCCACTCCTGTCTTTACATCAACCTTTACCCCGACAACAACTGTAGTGGTTGAGGAAACTACAACCGCTATCCATGTACCCCAAGAACAGGATACGATTACTTCACTCAAACTCGAGGAAGCTAAATTCAATAAGCCTGTTGAAATTACCGTTTCGTTTGATGGGATTTTAGACCTTGCAGAATTGGGCGCCGAATATGCTCCATACCTTGTTACATTAGATGAAAAATCTGAAACATGGGTAAATGTTCCAATTAAAGCGATTGACCGTGAAAATAACACAATTAAGGCTGAAACTACACATTTCTCCACCTGGGGAGCTGGTATTGGTTCCTCCTTCCCACAAAATGGCGCAAACATACTCTCATATGACAGCGCATACCCCAGCCTGTTTACCGGGCGTTCCAAATACTCCATTCCAATTTGGACACCGCCTGGGCGAAACGGAATGGCACCTTCATTAGCTCTATCATATTCCAGTGGTACTGTGGATGGGGTATTGGGCGATATTCAGGCGCCATGGGTTGGCATGGGCTGGAATATTGATACGGTTGAGATTGCTCGCAAGATTACTAACGGCGTTTGCAATCCATGTGGAGGAGGATCATATGGCTACCAAAATAACTTCTTATTACTTTTCAATGGGACGGGCTATAAATTAATACCAGAATATTATGAAGTAGAAGCTCAGACACTAGGCACTATATACACACGGTATCATACCGAACCGGAAAGTTTTCTCAGCATCGAATTTCATAGCGATGGTCTGGGTAATAACAATCCTGCCGCGCCGAATACCACCGGCGAATGGTGGGAGATAATAGAGCAAGATGGTACACGTTGGCGGCTTGGTTGGAATATTGACTCTGAACAACTGGCGGCAATGAAAGGTTACCCTGGCAGTAGTTGGCCAATAGGTTATGCCGGCCATGCGCCCGACGTGACTGCTTCACGCTGGCGTGCAGATCAGGTAACAGATACACACGGTAATAGAATGAGCTTCGCTTACTTTGAAGAAACCCGTGTGGTTGTCGGAACAAACGCCAATTATGACCAAGCCAGTTATTTGGATGCAATCACTTATACCAGCCATACATCTGGAAGCCCCGCACCAGGTTACTCAGTTGCTTTTATGCGAGAAAACCGCGATTCAGGTGATATGCCAACTCTTCCAAATGACTGGGATAACTGGGATACAAATCGGTTGGATCGTATTGATGTGAAGTATGGGGCAAACGTTATCCGATCTTATGACTTGGGATATGAGATCCGCTCTTATAGTGATGATGGCAAATCTTGGGAAACTACAGCATTAACTTCGCTGGCGGTTTCAGGTGATGGTATGAATGCACCAATCACTGCCTTTACATATACCGATAAAGACAACCGCGCTAATTGTGGCGTGGGCTGTCAGGAATGGGCCTACCCGCGCCTAGCATCTGTCTCCAACGGCTGGGGAAGCATCGCAACTTACACCTATGGCAATGATGGACGCCCAAGCACTTCCTGGTATGACTGGCGAGTCGAATCGCTTGATATTGCAGATGGTGTGAATGCTAGCCCGATGAAAACAGTGTTTTACTATAGCACACCATGTTATAACGATCCATATATTGACTGGCAGCATCCAGGTACCGGCTGGTGTAGCACAGGCAATGTTGGTGAGTTGATTGGCTATGGACAGGCAACTGCCACAACAACAGATTTTAATGGCTCGACAGCTTTATCAATTACAATTCACAAATTCCACACTGACGAGCAAAAAGCTGGACGCGAGTATGAAGTTCAAAATCAGAATGGCTCCGGCACGACCCTAAGTCAGACCAATACGACATATAGTGTTGTTCCCAGCGGACTTCCTTCGGGTGGGTTTTTTACTTATGCAAGTGCAGTAGAATACTTCTTGCGGACTTCCAGTCTGGAGCGAGTCAGTCGCACAGAATACGAGTATGACGCGACCACAGGCAACCTGACTATTGAAAAACAATTTAATGGGGCCCCAAGCCTTTATCGCCAGACAAATTACGACTATGTAGTCAATACTTCTCCATCGGTTTGGATTCTGAATACTCTTGCGCGTCGCACCTTGAAGGATTCAAGTGGAACAACCCTGGCTGTGCAGGAATATGGCTATGATGGCAGCCTGCCCGGAAGCGGGTCACCTACTGTGGGTGAACTGACCCTAAGCCGTGTTGTAAATAGCTCCCAGACAATTGACACAAAATATATCTATGATAGTTACGGCAATTTGAAAGATACTTTCATTTATAAGGACTATGGCTCACCATCAAGCCAGCCTTCTGGAGATTATCTTACTTATTCAACCAATTATGATACAGCGTTACAGACATACCCAACTTCAAAAACGACTCCGTTGATCCCTGCCACCACAATTGAATATGATTATGGACTGGGGTTGCCCACCATTGTTACCGATCCCAATGGCAACGCAACCACAACAGCCTATGATGGATTAGGCAGAGTCACTTCGGTGAAGTACCCTGGCTATGGCCAGGAAAACGTTAAATATATCTATCCAACTGCGCCGATAACTTCGCCCTTCAAACTTGAACTCCAGGTTTGGGATGAGACAGTTGGTGTGTATCGTTCTGCCTGGCAGATGTTAGATGGCCTGGGACGAGTGATTCAAACCCAAGGTCCGTATGAGACAGCAGGAGTCTTATCCATCACTGATGTATCTTATAACGCCCAGGGCCGGACTTACTATCAAGGGCTGCCACGTACATTTAGTGGAACAGGCGGTAATTATTTTGCGCCAAGTTGGGCAAGTGTTCCGCATACTTCAAATAGTTATGATGCATTGGGGAGACCTGCTTCGATTGCCTATCCAGATGGCAGTTCTGAAACTTACAGTTATTCAGGTTTACGCACAACTGCGATAGACCGCAATAGCCACCAGAAAGTGCAGGAAATGGATGCGTTTGGGCGGCTGGTGAAGGTAGAGGAATACAGCGGGGCCGGCACTTACACACTATACGCTACTACAACATACGAATATGACGTGCGCGACCTACTTAAGAAAGTAATTGATGCAGCTGGCAACCAAACCACTATGAACTACAACGGCTTCGGGCGTAAGGACTCGATGACCGACCCAGACATGGGAACCTGGGGCTACGAATACGATGTCTTCGGCAACTTAAAGATTCAAACCGATGCACGCTCATGCACCACCACTGTATATTATGATGACCTCAACCGCCCAACACAAAAAACCTACAGTGGACCTGGCACCTGTGACACTACGCCTGACGTAACTTATAACTACGACTCAACAGCCGGTGGGAATGAGGGCTATGGTCATCGCACGAGCATGACCGATGGAAGCGGCTCTACAAGTTGGATTTTTAACACTCTCGGTCAGACAACGAGTCAAACCCAAACAATTGACGGCAGCAATTATCAACTTGGCTCGAGCTACGACGCCTTCAGCCGCCCGCTGACTCAAACCCTCCCCAGTGGCGAAACGCTCAACTATACCTATAATGCCATGGGCGCGCTCTCAAGTTTGAGCGGAACGAATACGTATGCTTCTAACATCCATTATGATGCCAGTGGCCAAGTAAGCGACCAACAATTAGGCAACGGTCTGCTTCAACAATCCTGTTACAACGCCAATACCCTGCGCCTGTCTGGCTTGCGGGTCTATTCAGGGAGTTTGCAATCTTGTGAGGCAGCTCCATCCAGCCCAAAGTTAAGTCTTACTTATATATACCAGGCAAATGGGAATGTCAGTCAGATAATGGATTCCACCAGAAATGAAACGATCAACTACACTTACGATGAATTAAACCGCTTGTTAAGCGCAAGTGGCGCAAATAACAAAACTTATATCTATAATTCAGTTGGCAATACAACCAGCCAAAGCCTTTCCGCTACTTTTATGGCCGTTTCAGCTGGGTCCTCCCACACCTGCGCACTCACGGCAGTGGGGGGAGTCAAGTGTTGGGGATACAACAATATCGGTCAACTTGGAGATGGCACCACCACACAGAGGCTAACGCCTGTAGATGTAAGTGGCTTGACTGGCGGAGTCACTGCGATTACAACTGGAGTCAAACATTCCTGCGCCCTTACTACAAGTGGTGGTGTCAAATGCTGGGGTTACAACGGTTATGGTCAGCTTGGGGATGGCACTACGATCTATAGGTTAACACCCGTAGAGGTAAGTGGGCTGAGCAGTGGGGTTCTTGCGGTTGCGGCAGGCGGCAATCATACCTGTGCCCTGATGCTTAGTGGCGCGGTTAAGTGCTGGGGTTACAACGGTTATGGCCAGCTTGGGGATGGCACCATCACACAGAGGTTAATACCGGTGGATGTAAGTGGATTAACCAGTGGGGTTACTGCGATTACAGCAGGCGGCGGTCATACTTGTGCGCTCATGATAAGCGGTGGAGTAAAGTGTTGGGGTTTTAACTATGGGGGTCAGCTTGGGGATGGCACCACCACACAGAAGTTAACCCCGGTGGATGTAAGTGGGCTGACTAGCGGAGTCACTGCGATTACGGCTGGGAGCAATAGTCATACGTGTGCGCTCACAACCAGCGGCGGGGTCAAGTGTTGGGGTGATAACACATATGGTCAGCTTGGGGATGGTACCACCACACAAAAGTCAACTCCGGTGGATGTAAGTGGATTGACCAGCGGAGCCACAGCGATTTTAGCAGGAGGCTCTCATACCTGTGCACTCACCACAATCGGCGGGGTCAAGTGCTGGGGTTACAACCTCTATGGTCAACTTGGAGATGGCACCACCACGCAGCGGCTAACGCCTATAGATGTGGGTGGGTTGACCACTGGAGTCAGTGCCATTTCATCCGGAGGCAGCCACTCTTGTGTCCTCACCACAAACAGTAGTGTCAAGTGCTGGGGACTTAACAGTAACGGCCAGCTTGGGAATGGCGTTCCTACAAAAAGGCTAACGCCGGTAGATGTGAGCGAATTGACCAGCGCAGTCGCTTCTGTTTCAACTGGAGCCAATCACTCTTGCGGCCTTACAACAAGCGGTGGAGTCAAATGCTGGGGATTTAACAACAATGGTCAGCTTGGGGATGGCACCACCACGCAGCGGCTAACGCCGGCAAACGTTAATGGATTGAGCAGCGGAATCACTGCCATCTCATCTGGAGGGAGTCATTCCTGTGCCCTTACAACAAGCGGCGGAGTTAAGTGTTGGGGCAATAACAGTAATGGCCAGCTTGGGGATGGCACCACCACGCAACGGCTAACGCCTGTAGATGTCAGTGGATTAACCAGTGGAGTCATTGCTATTTCAACCAAAGCTAATCATTCCTGTGCGCTCACTACGAGCGGGGGAGTTAAGTGCTGGGGTAATAATACATCTGGTCAGCTTGGAGATGGCACCACCACGCAGCGGCTGACGCCGGTGAACGTGAGTGGGTTAACTAGCGGAGTCACTGCCGTTTCAGTTGGGGCCGACCATACCTGCGCGCTTACGACGAGTGGCGGGATCAAGTGTTGGGGCAATAACTTATATGGTCAGCTTGGGGATGGCACCACCATACAGAAGTTAACCCCGGTGGATGTAAGTGGATTGACCAGTGGAGTAACAGCAATTGCAGCAGGTGGCGTCCACTCCTGCGCACTGACCACAAGCGGAGGGGTCAAGTGTTGGGGATATAACAAGTCCGGTGCACTTGGGGATGGCACCACCATACAGAAGTTAACCCCGGTGGATGTAAGTGGATTGACCAGTGGGGTATCTATCATTTCAACAGGAAATAGCTATACTTGTGCAGTTACCACGGGCGGTGGGGCCAAGTGCTGGGGACCCAACAGTTCTGGAAATCTTGGCAATGGCGGGAGTACGACTCAGATAAGACCGTCAAATGTGACGGGACTGACAAGTGGAACAACAACAATTTCAGCTGGGATTACTCATACATGCGCACGCACAACCAGCGGCGGAGCTAAGTGTTGGGGTGATAACTTTTATGGTCAACTTGGAGATGGAACGGCAGGATATAGCGCTACACCGGTAAGTATTGTAAATAATCCCATTAGCTCTTCTACCTACAATTACGCCAACTCTGCCCACAAACATGCGGTGACATCTCTCTCCACCGGCGAAACCTACACCTACGATGCCAACGGAAACATGATCACACGCGTGGAAGGCGGAGTGACCTATAATCAAGTCTTCGACGCCGAAAACCGCCTGGTCTCAGTGACCACCGGCGGGCAGACCACACAGTTTGTTTACAATGGTGATGGAACGTTGGTTAAGAAGATTAATCCCAATGGAAGCAAGACTATATATGCCGGGGGTGGAGTCTATGAAGTGGATAAAGACTCCGTTGGCACTGTCACGCGCACGGCGATATATTATCCCGCCGGCGGAGCGATGCGGATTAATGGAACACTTTATTACGTTTTGAAGGATCACCTGGGTTCAGCCAGTGTGGTGACGGATTCCAGTGGGGCAGTAGTCGGTGAGCAACGATATTATCCTTACGGCGAAACGCGCATCTCAACCGGCAGCATGTTCACGGATAAACTCTTCACCGGTCAACGCGAGATGACTGGCCTGGGGATTTATCACTACGGCGCACGTTTCTACTCCCCCACACTAGGGCGCTTCATCAGCGCGGACTCAATCGTGCCGGGATATGCAAACCCGCAGGCGTTTAATCGCTATAGCTATGTGTTGAATAATCCCATCCGGTATAATGACCCTACAGGTCACATGTGCTCAGATCCCGAAGACACCTGGTCTCCGATGTGTGATGGTAGTGGCGGCAATCATCCAAAACCGCCTACGCCAAAGCCGCTTACACCAAAGCCGCCAAAGCCACCCAAAGGTGAAGCGGGCGGTGGAAGTGAGCCAACAACACCGACACCAAGTGCTACTCCAACACTGCCTACCCCAACAACACCGACACCAAGTGCTACTCCAACACTACCTACCCCAACAGCATCATCTACTCCTTGCCCAGCACCCTATCTATGTGGAGTGCCTACTATCCCAACATCAACAAGTACACCCACTGCAACATGGGTACCATTTGGTCAAGGCCCCGCCGCGCAAACTGCTGTAAATGGTATCGTAAATTACGCGATCGGTGGAGAAGATGGAAGTGGAATACCTAGCGCTGGAGATCTACTGGACTTAGGACTCCAAGGTTTGTCAGTACCCGCGGGCATTCCCCAAGGCGACATGCTCCCCGTTGGAGAAATATTTGACAATATAGTTCAGGGAAGTCATGCTCTAGATAACGTATCATTTGGAACACCCTTAAGACCTGAACAACAAACATATATAAAAATTGCCATAATTGTATTTGTTCTGGCTCCCTTCCTTCCCCCCTAAAAAGATTTCCCATTCTGTTCAAGTCATTAAATCTAGGGCCCAAATGAAACGAGGACTATGGAACGACACGATACGAATCTCTTACAATCGGCTAATGTCACAAAAAGCCGTTTGCACACTAAAACAGTCTATGCATATATCGTTTTAATAATCCTGCAATTTTATCTTGTACCATTGGCGTCCTTCATCTCTGGTACAGACGTCGCTAGTTACGCGACCTATATGCATTTTTATACAATTAGCTCCTACACAATAATTGCGCTTGGCATAATAATTTTACATGCTAATGGAATTATGTTGTTTCGAGACTATTTCACGCTTTTAACCATAGCAGCGTCTTGTTTTTTGAGTTCAATCCTCAAGGGAGATTACGAATTAATTTACAAAATCTACATGAATTGTCTTGGGGTCGCGCTTTTGCTTTATACAATAGTAAATCGAAAAAGATTGTTTTTTTCAAGCTTGAAGTCAGCCACCATTGGATTTTTTTGGTCAGCGAGCACTGTCTTCATATTGGCAGTGATTTATGCGGCATGGAATCCTGTTCACGGATCTCTTCCAGCAGACATATCGACTTACATCGTTAATATGTTTGCATTCCAGTTACCCTTTGTAGCAGTGATTGAAGAAGCTATCTTTCGCGGATTATTATTTGGATTTATGGTGATGATTGGCTATAAAGAAAACACTGCCCTTTTCACCCAGGCTATTTTGTTCTGGGGATATCACTATATGGATATTGCCAATCCAGTACTCTTTTTCATTACCATCCCTTTATTTACTCTTTCTGCAACTTTGTTAATAAAAAAATACAAAACCTTATATTTGTCGATAATCATGCATCTTTTTGTGAATGTTTTTGTAAGAGTCCTGGTTGCCATGTTTTAGTTGTTCTTAACAGCAAATAATGTCTAACTAACAGCCTTTCCATTTTTCTTTTACCTATACGCCTTTCGCAACCCCATCCACTCCCTAGCGATCTCAGTGTTTCCGCTGCCTCAGCAAATCAAAGTAGTTACGACCTGCAGGTGTTCATTAATGACCCGGCCAATTTACAAGCCGTGGACAAATCACCCGTGATCGAACCAGGCAACTCCGCAAACAGCCTGCTGGTGCAATTGATCGTCAAAGGCAAAATGCCCAACCGAGGACCGAAGGTTCCCGCCAAAGAATTGCAACTCATTAGAGATTGGATCGATCAGGGGGCGTTGAATAACTGAAAGACAAGTTTGTAATTGGGCAATCTCTTAGCGGGATAGCATTCAAATATAGGTGACTTCAGATTGTCGTGCCATACTCTTATCTTTCATGACATTCTTCCCAACAAACCTATGAGCCAAAATCCTTGACACCTCCCCCCCGCGTAGTAAAATTCGATTAATCGGATTAATCAAACAATATGCTGCGCGAACGGATTTCCCCCAACATTTCTGAGTTTTTACGCTATCTGGCCGCACACCCTGAGGCAGAGAACAGCCTGCCCCCGTTAACCGAGCTCAGCCGCGAGTTGGGTGTCGGCGTGGCGGCTCTGCGGGAACAGCTTGAGGTGGCGAGGTCGCTTGGGCTGGTAGAGGTCAAGCCGCGGACGGGAATGAGGCGCAAGCCCTACACCTTCGCGCCAGCCGTCTTGAAAAGTCTCGATTACGCCATTGCACTCAACAAAGATCATTTCGTCGCCTTTGCAGACCTGCGACAACATATTGAAACTGCATACTGGCACGAGGCAGTCAAATCACTAACACCTGAAGATCACATCACCTTGCAAGACCTGCTGGCTCGCGCCTGGGAAAAACTGCGCGGCACGCCTATTGAAATCCCCCACCCCGAACACCGCGAATTACATCTCACCATTTACCGCCGCCTGAACAATCCCTTTGTTTCGGGCTTGCTGCAATCCTATTGGGATGCCTACGAAACCGTCGGCTTGAACTTCTTTACCGATTACAACTACCTCACCGGGGTTTGGAATTACCATCAGCAAATGGTCGATGCCATTTGCTCAGGGGATGCGGATGCGGGATACAAAGCCCTCTCTGAACACACCGACCTCATTCACCAATTAATTTCATCGTCTCAATGACGATTTCAACGAGGAGTTCCATGAATAAAATTGTGAACGATTTTTCCATTACCGTTGGCACCAAGAACGGCTCAGGCAGTTCTACGGCCAACAACACCATCCTGCGCTCCATTTTCAAGATGGGCATCCCTGTTTCGGGCAAGAACCTGTTTCCATCCAATATTCAGGGCCTGCCCACCTGGTATACCATCCGCGTTAACAAAGATGGATTTATCGCGCGGCAGGATTCAAACGACGTGGTCATTGCGATGAACCCCGACTCGTTCACGCGCGACCTGGCATCTGTTACGCCGGGCGGGGCCTTTTTCTACTCTGACGATATCAAGCAGCCCATCACCCGCGTGGATGTCGCCATCTACCCCATGCCCGTCAAGACCATTGTGAAGAACGATCCGAACGTGCCATCAGAATATCGCGATCTAGTAGGCAACATGGTCTATGTGGGCATCCTGGCGCAAATGATCGGCATGGACATGGACAAGATCCTGGCCGCCCTCTCCTTCCATTTCAAAGGCAAGCAAAAACCGATTGACATGAACTTGAACGCTTTGAAAGCCGGCGCTGAATGGGCAAAAGAGAATTTGGAAAAGAAAGATCCGTATTCACTTGAGGCCATGAATAAAACCGACGGCCTCATCATGGCAGATGGCAACACCGCTGCTGCAATCGGCTCCATTTTTGGCGGCGTGCAGTTTGCAGGCTGGTATCCAATTACACCTGCTTCCTCTTTGGCAGAAGCTCTCAACGATTATCTGCCCGTGCTTCGCAAACGCGAAGACGGCAAACACACTTATGCAGTGGTGCAAGCGGAAGATGAACTCGCCGCGCTCGGCATGGCCATCGGCGCAGGCTGGTCAGGCTTACGCTCCATGACCTCCACCTCTGGGCCCGGTCTCTCCTTGATGACAGAATTCGCAGGGCTCGCATATTATGCCGAAGTTCCTGTCGTCATCTGGGATGTGCAGCGCATCGGTCCCAGCACAGGCTTACCCACTCGCACCTCACAAGGCGACCTGACCTTTACCCATTTCATCGGCCACGGTGACTCACACTCCATCATCCTGCTGCCCGGTGACATAAGCGAATGTTTTGATTTCGGCTGGCAATCCTTCGATATTGCGGAACGCGCGCAAACTCCCGTCTTCGTGTTGAGCGACCTCGATATGGGTATGAACCAATGGATGAGTAAGCCTTTCAATTACCCCGAAGTTCCCATGGATCGAGGCAAGATTCTTTGGGAAAAAGATCTGGAAGAGATCAAAGGCAATTGGGGACGCTATCTCGACAAGGACGGCGACGGCATTACCTACCGCACCATTCCAGGCAATAAGCATCCGATGAGCGCCTATTTCACGCGCGGCACAGGCCATGATGAATATGCAAAATATACCGAAGATGCCAATGCTTACATGAAAAACATGGAGCGCTTGAAGACAAAACATTACAATGCGGCGAAATATGTCCCCAAACCTGTCTCTCATCCCATCAAGGGAGCGACGGTTGGCATCCTGGCTTATGGCTCCACAGAAAACGCAATACTCGAGGCGCAATATCATCTTGAAAAAGAGGATGGCATCAAAGCAGATTTCCTGCGCATCCGCGCCATTCCCTTCACTGAGGAAGTTGGCAAATTCATCGAAAAATATGACCAGGTCTTCGTCGTTGAAATGAACCGCGATGGGCAGATGCACCAAATTCTCTTAACCGAGTATCCGCAGTTTGCGATGAGGCTCAAGTCAGTTGCTTATCATGACGGCCTGCCCGCCTCTGCCAAATGGGTACGCGAGGGAATCCTGGCGAAATATACCAAGTCAGCTAGCAGCAAACAAAAGCCAGTAGCCAGTGCAAAGAAAGCCACAGCGGCGAAAACTGTGTCAAAGGCAAAGACAGGCAAAGGGTTGAAGAAGGAAGCAGTGGCGAAGAAAAAAGTTGTCGCCAAGTCCAAGACATCCGTGAAGGCAAAGAAAAAGTAACTCGTCATTGCGAGGAGGGCGTTCTTCCCGGCGAAGCAATCTCAGTTACGATGTCGGAGATTGCTTCGCCGCACAGTGCAAGAGCGCGACTCGCAACGACATATAGAATATAAACAGGAGCATATAAAATGACAGAAGCTCTCCCCATGGCTGGCACACCGACTAACGTCAACCTGGCCGGCCTTACAAAAAATGATTATCGCGGCGCACCCAGCACTTTATGCCAGGGCTGCGGCCATAACTCGATCTCGAACCAGATCATCACAGCTTTATACGAAATGAACACCGTCCCTGAGGACGTGATGAAGTTCAGCGGTATCGGTTGTTCATCCAAATCGCCCACTTACTTCCTGAACCGCACATTCGGTTTCAATAGCCTGCATGGACGTATGCCGTCCATTGCCACTGGCGCATTGTTTGGAAACGTGCAAATGAAGGGTATCGGCGTTTCAGGTGACGGCGACTCGGCCAGCATAGGCATGGGCCAATTCAAACACATCATGCGCCGCAATGTGAACATGGTTTACATTGTGGAGAACAATGGCGTCTATGGACTTACAAAAGGCCAGTTCTCAGCCACTGCTGAAAAGGGTTTGCAACTAAAGAAACAAGGCGAGAACCCATACATGCCAGTTGACATTTGCATGGAAGCGCTTGTATCCAATGCAACCTTCGTGGCGCGTTCATTTGCGGGCAACCCCAAGCAGGTCAAGGAATTGCTCAAGGCCGCCATTGCTCATGATGGCATCGCGGTGTTGGATATTATCAGCCCATGCGTGACCTTCAACAACCAGGAAAACGCATTCCATTCGTATGCATGGGGCAAGGATCACGAAGAGCCCCTGCACGAAATTTCATACATTGCGCCTCGCAATGAGATCATCCTAGAGCGCGAAATGGAAGACGGCGAAGTCCGTGAAGTTGCCATGCACGATGGCTCAACGGTCATCTTGAAGAATCTCGAAAGAGGCTACGATCCCACCAACCGTTTCGAGGCCCTGCGCGTGATGGAAGAAGCCCAGCGCAATAACTGGCTGGTGACTGGTTTGCTTTATATCAACACCACCAAGCCGACACTGACCAGTATTTACAACCTTGTAGATATGCCCCTCAACCGCCTCACCGAAGTGGACCTGAGGCCTGATCGCTCGGCGATTGACAAAGTCAACGCGTTGATGTTCTAGCCTGCCAACCACCCCCACCCTACCCTCCCCCAATTGAAGAACACAATTGGGGGAGGGTTTTATATGGAAAAAATATGACAACCGAAACTATCAACGAGAAATTGGACTTTAAACGCATCTTGCCGGTGCTGGTGATCGTATTGGTTGACCTGATGGGACTCTCCATCATCATTCCCTTATTACCCTTGTATGCGGCACGGTTTGGGGCATCGCCCATCCTGATCGGAATTTTGCAGGCCACATACCCGATGATGCAATTTGTGGGTGCGCCGATCCTAGGCAGGTTATCAGATCGCTTTGGGCGAAAACCGATTCTGATCATCAGTCAGATCGGCACATTGATGGGCTTCATCATGCTCGGCTTTGCAAATACGCTTTTCCTATTATTCATCTCCCGCATCATTGACGGTCTCTCTGGCGCGAATATCGCCACCGCACAGGCCGCCATCGCCGATAGCACAACTGAAAAGACTCGCACGCAAGGATTAGGTTTGATCGGCGCAGCCTTTGGTGTTGGCTTTGTGATGGGCCCGATCATTGCTTTCATCGTCCTCGCCGCCAGTGGACAAAATTACCAGACAGTGGCTTTTACAGCTGCCTTCTTCTCGCTCATCTCCATTTTGCTGACTTCGTTCTGGTTCAAAGAAACCTATCAAGAAGTGAAAGACCCCGGCGCATTTCGCAAGCGACGTCCATTTTCCTTTGGAATTTTGCGCGATGTCTTAAGCAAACCTGCGATTGGCTTTCTTCTCATTTTGATGTTCTTCTACCAAATTGCCTTCGGTGGTTACGAACAACTCTTTTCATTGTTTACCCTCACCCGCCTCGGCATGGACGCCCGCGATACTTCCGGTCTCTTTGTTCTAGCGGGCATTTTCATTATCGTCGTACAAGGCGGGTTGATCGGCCGCTGGTCGCGAAAGAAGGGAGATCGCTGGCTGGTGCTCATGGGGCTGGGCGCGTTATCCATTGGCTTGATCGGAACCGCGCTCACTCCCGCAGTGCCAATTCCATGGTATGAAAAAGCAAAAGTTCTTGAAAGCATGGCTGGGCAGGGCGAGTTCCGTGTTTCAATCCAAAGCATCAATATTCAATTACCCGATGAAAGAGCAAAAGGCTGGATGGGAATCATCTGGCTTTTGATCGTGAGTTTTCCTGCGGCATTGGGGGGCGGAGTTTTACATCCCGCGGTAAACAGCCTCATTACAAAAGCCTCCGACAAAAGTCAAGTGGGAGGCGCTCTTGGCGTATCATCCGCGGCTTATAGCGCAGCCAATGCAATTGCGCCATTGTTTTACGGGGCACTATTTCAATGGCTTGGCGGGCCTGTCCCATTTTTTGTAGGCGGTTTTATCCTTGCAATATTATGGTTCTTCGCACCAAGGGTTGTGAAGTAAAGGATGAGGGCGGAGAATAACGGAGGGGTAAATGTGTTGAGTCGGAGATTCGCATTGAAATTTCCGCTCTGGCGCCCGCTATGTTTGGCAGAACAGCCTGCATGTTATAATCGTCGGAAACATCAAGGGTGTATGGACAAAGCGGCAGATGAGCATCTGGAGGCAGAGGCAATATGAAAAGTGTTTTAGGCAGGGCATATCGCTACACATTGAAACCGTACAAATTGGCACAGAAAGTTTTTCGTGAGTTTCAGCGAATTTTTTCTCTCATCACATCAGAGAACTATCAGTTCCTAAGATTTTCCCCGCCTGGTCATTTCTATTCCCCCATCCCTGATCTAAGGGAAATCCGATCAAATTCTGAAATCCTTTTCGAGAAATCGGTTAGGGAGATTCCCGGGATTGATCTCAACGAAAATGGGCAGTTGAATTTGGCGCGGGAGTTCACCCGTTTTTACGGGGATCTTCGGTTCAGCGACCAAAAAAAGGGAGGGGAAAGATACTATTATCATAATGAGTATTTCAGTTATGGAGATGCCATTTCCCTCTACTCCATGATGAGGTATTTCGAACCAAAACAGATTTTCGAGGTGGGGTCAGGCTTTTCTTCTGCGGCAATGCTGGATACTGACGAATATTTTCTAAGCGAGCAAACCAAATTTAAGTTTATCGAGCCGTATGCAGAACGACTCTATGGCCTTCTGACGAAAAAGGATAGGGAACGCTGTGAGATCATCGAAAAACCGGTTCAAATAGTCACACCGGACATTTTCGAAAGTTTGAATGAGAATGACATCCTGTTCATTGATTCATCGCATATCGGCAAAATACACAGCGACTTTCTCCATCTTGTATGTTACGTACTTCCGGCATTGAAAAAGGGTGTGATCGTTCATTTCCACGACATCTTTTGGCCCTTCGAATATCCCAAAAACTGGCTTGAGGAAGGGAAGGCCTTCAACGAAGCGTATTTCCTAAGAACCTTCCTGCAGTATAACAGTCGGTTTGAAATCTTGTATTTCAATTCATTTATGGAACATCGCCAGGAGGATTTCTTAAGAAACAACCTGCCCCTAATGCGTAATACCGCACCGACAAATAAAGTGGCGCCAAGCAATACAAGTTTGTGGATTAGGAAAACATCCTAGGGTGGGTATGCAAGCCTGCCACGGTGTACATCTTCCCATCCACTCTTTGGTTTTGCGCTCGACGAGACGCCTTATAATTTTGGGCCATGAAAAATCTCGACCCTGAGATCACACTAGAGTATATCCGCGCTTCGGGCCCTGGTGGGCAGAATGTGAACAAGGTCGCGACAGCTGTGCAACTGCGTTTTGACGTGGCAAACTCCCCCTCCCTCGCTTCAGACATAAAGGGACGGCTGATTCGGCTTGCTGGAAAACGCATCACCGCTGACGGGGTGCTCATCATCGAGGCCAAAAAATATCGCACACAGGAAGGCAATCGTGCAGATGCAATTCAAAGATTTTATGAACTGATCCGCAAAGCCAGCGAAAAGCCAAAACTGCGTCACAAGACCAAGCCAACCAAGGCATCAAAAGAGAAAAGGTTACAAGAGAAAAAGAAGCGGGGCGAGATCAAGAAAACGCGAAAGACTGGAAGCGATCATTTCGATTAAGAATATGGCAAAATTTATCGAGCAGTGGAAGCAGCAAGCTAAAAAACTTAAAGTTGAAGTCTTTGCGCTTTACCTGGCATACCGTGATCCAAGAGTCCCGTGGTATGCCAGGATTTTCGCAGCTTGTGTAGTAGCTTATGCCTTCAGCCCAATAGACCTAATCCCCGATCCAATCCCCATCCTTGGATATTTGGATGATCTCATTTTAATTCCTTTGGGAATCAAAGCCGCACTATCGATGATCCCAGTAGAAGTGATGGCCGAGAGCCGCGAAAAAGCACGGGAGCTTATCAATCAAGACAAACCTGTAAACTGGATAGCCGCTGCTGTCATTATCGCCATTTGGCTCTTGCTGGCAATGTTGGCGGTTGGACTTATCCTGCGGCTCACAAGAAAATAATTGCATTCGCCCGCACTTGGTTCTGATTTTCCTTCGGGTTCGAGAAAGAGATCGCAAACCGTTAGCCCGCCATATTTCGGCGATATGGAGATAAATCAACCATGAATACTCAAAAAATAGGCATTGGGCAATTATTTGTTTTAGCTTTGTTGCTGAACCTGTTGGCTCAGACGATTCATGAAACGGGTCATTGGGCAGTCTATCAAGCCTATGGCCGAGGTCCCGTCTGGGGCTTCATTGGAATAGTACAGATTTGGGGTACTCCTCCACTTCATCCCGACGAATGGGTAAAAACCTCTTCGCCCGATGGTGAGCAAGGTTGGTTGCGGCTTACCTCATCCACAAACAGTAAATTAGAGGAGATCATTTCAGCGGCAGCGGGCCCTATTGCATCACTGTTGGGGGCAATAGTGGGGTTGCTCCTGGCGTATAGAAGTAAAGACACAGCCATCAAACAAATTGGATTGGCGTTAGCCATAATAACTTCCTTTGCAATGACGTTGTATTACCTGCGAAGCCCTCTACGGACTGCTGGCGATGAATATGGAATAGCAGTCCAATTGGGCATTTCGAAATCGGGAATTGAAATCCCATTTGCAGCTGCGTTTATTTTCTGTTTGATATTGGGACTACGTGAATTGGACACATGGCAAACAAGGTTGAAATGGCTGGCAGTAATTCTGGTTAGCAGTATCCCAATTGGACTTGCCTTGAATTATGCAGACAGCGTTGTAAGGTCTCAAGTCAATCAGGATAATCCGCTGTTTCGGTCAGTACTTGGGTTTTCTCTCCCTGTCGTCCTTGTCAACAACCTGGTTCTTTTAGGCCTTTGGGCATGGTGGCATAGGATAAGAAAATTAGAATCCCCGTCTTAGATCGTACGAGGATCGGGTAACAACAACTTCGATATAATCGGGGAACTATGCACAAAGATCACACATTCGCAGGGTTGATTTCAGGTTTGGCAGCCGCATCCATTTGGGGCGGGATGTACGTGGTCAGCAAGGTGGTACTGGAGGTTATCCCACCATTTTCTTTGCTCACATTGCGCCTCATCATGGGTGCAATAGCATTGGAAGTCGTCGTTTATTTCCGCAATAAAAAAGCCAATAAAAAATTGGCCATCACAAAGGAATTCTTTTGGACAAGTTTCCTGGTGGGTTTTGTTGGTTACGGAATCTCACTCGGCTTTCAATTCGTCGGCACAAAACTTTCAACAGCCTCCAACGGATCATTGGTCACATCGGCCACGCCTGCCTTCGTTTTATTATTCGCACCTTTTTTGCTCGGCGAACGCGCGACACCACGCCGCATCATTGCATTATTTATCTCCACACTTGGAGTGCTTGCCGTGATCGACCCCCGCAATGCGGAGCTCTCGCCCTCTCTCTTTTGGGGCAACATAAGCCTGTTAGCGGCGGCGCTGACATGGGCACTATATTCTGTGCTGGTCCGCAGAGTTACCAAATCCGTGGACTTGCTCACCTCCAGCACGATCATGTTATTAGGCGGCCTGCCCACCAGCATCGCGTTTGGGGCTTGGGAAATCAGCACACAAGGCATCGGCGAGATCACAATGGGGATCATCGGCGGATTATTGTTTTTAGGGGTCATTTCCACAGCCATTGCAATGTTCCTCTGGAATTATGCCTTCACTGAACTGCCCGCCGCCCTCGCCTCGTTGACGTTCTTTGCTCAGCCCGTAGTTGGTACGCTCCTCGGATGGTTTTTTCTGGCTGAAACAATCACTCCACTGTTTATCGCAGGCGGTGTGTTGATCGGTATAGGGATCTTGATTGCAGCTAGGGAGTAAGAAAATCGCTCTTGCGGAGGCTTAGCCCCCGCAAGAGCGATATGAGCAAGACCAGCTACCAGCTAAGAAAGAAGTGGATGCAATTAGGAAGAAATTGCAACACTGTGAAACTATCCTTTCAAATTTTTCTCTGCCAGCTTGCGGGCCAGGTTGACCGTGGCATCACTTCCGACGGTGTGAAGCAGGGCCATATTGGGCGGGCGCTGCGCGCCGACGGGGTATCCACAGATCAGCACAACCTGCTGCCCAGATTGAATTCCAGATTTTAGCAAGGCGGCGTCCACATCTGAAAGCATGTCGTCCAATGTGTTGGCATACTTTGCAAGATGCGGCTGAACGCCCCATAAAAATGCGAGTTGGTTGAATGTTTCAAGCTCAGGAGTGAAGCCGAGAATTTGTTTTGAAGGTCTCGCCTTAGACATGAGCCATGCAGAGCGGCCTTGCATCGTAAAGACGGCTACTGCGCGCACTTCAGGATCTTTTGCCAGTGCGTTCGCCGCGCGTGCCATCGAAGCCGCATCGCTCTCGCCCAAACCTGCGCGGCTATCCTGACGACTGCCCCACTCAATAAAATGAGATTCAGCCTCAAGCACAATGCGTGACATCATGGCAACTGATTCGCTCGGATAGTCACCAGAAGCAGTTTCAGCGGAAAGCATGACCGCATCTGTGCCATCGAAAATTGCGTTGGCTACGTCTGAGGCTTCAGCCCGCGTAGGAAGCGGATTTTGGATCATGGACTCAAGCATTTGCGTGGCAGTGATGACCAATTTTGCGCGCGCATTGGCGGCGTGGATGATCATCTTTTGCAACGAAGGTACACGCTCAGGCGGAAGCTCCACACCGAGATCGCCACGGGCAACCATCACGCCGTCCACTACATCGAGAATGGCTTCCAGTTCGCTCATGGCTTCAGGCTTTTCCAGTTTTGCGATCAGAAGAGGCAGGCGTTGTTTCCCTTTGGAGTATTCTTCAATGGCAGCGCGCACGGCTTTGACATCGTCTGCACTGCGCACAAAGGATATTGCAACGGCATCCACACCTTGCGAAATGCCAAACGCAAGGTCGGCCTTGTCTTTTTCAGTAAAGCCCGCGATACGGAGTTTCACGCCAGGCAGATTAATGCCTTTGTGTGAAGAGAGCGCGCCACCCACCAAGACGTTAGCCTGAACAACACGCCCTT
>NZ_JBXMTI010000090.1:0-3327 GCF_057083605.1 Candidatus Villigracilis sp.
GGCGGCTGCAAAGGTGTGCTGCCTCGAGATTCTTACCTCTTGGTCGTTGCAGAGTCGAGTAGAAAGGAGTTCGTAAAGTGATGAGATTTCAAAGCGAGCAAGGTGACATAGCGCGCAAGTTCTTGCAGTCGCACAGCCTCATGTCCCTCTCCTACGTCGGTCCTGACCAAAAACCTCACTCTGCGGTTGTCGAGTACGTCCTGACAGATGCCGGAGAGATTCTTTTTAGCACGTTCAAAGACAAACGAAAGTACGAGTGGCTGCGACAGAATCCAGCCGTGTCAATCGTAGTTGGCTGGACATTCGACGAAAATATCACCGTCCAATACGAAGGGCAGGCCGAGGAGCTTCACGGGACCGCTCTTTTGCGGCTCGCAAAGTATTACTTCCATATCCTTCCCGATGCAAAGAGGTTTGCTGAAGCCTTCGCTCATCTTGGACAGCTGGCCTTTTTTAAGATCTCGCCGCGCTGGGTTCGCTATTCCGACTCCAACCCTACTCCCTGGACGATTATCGAATACGAATGACATGCGATCCCCGTATTTGTTTCTTCCGGGGGACACCGCCTAACAAAGCGGTACCTCTGGGATGTCTAGAATTTACTAACCACACTGCCATGGCCGATAAACCGACTGACATGGAGTCCGAAATCGCCGCACTGGGAGGAAAACTGCCCAAGGCGCGGGAGGTCAAGGCAGGGGATGATGTCCGTGTTGCTGACCCCGCCAAGCGCAGCGGGGCAGGCGGGGAGGGCGAGGATTATCTCAAGCGGTTCTTGAGTTCCAAGAGATGTTCATGAATATCGGGATTGAAATCAAATTGGCGGGCGTGTGGCAGAGCGTCGCCAACCATGCGCTCGAATTCATCCATATTTACATGATTGCTTTGAACAAGAAAAACCAGATCGTCGAAATCGGTATCCAGACCGCGATCCAGTTTACTTAATGCAATACTGTACGGGTCAGCGACAAAGACTTCCAGATTCCCGAATTGTCCGATACGAATGATGCGCTCTTCATTCCCCTCTGGCAACGGGATAAATCGTTCCAGCGGCACTGGCTCGACATGAATTTTCAGTTCTCGCGCGATCTGCATGATGGTCTTGTGCAAAGGGCTTGGGTGAACATCGTCGCCAATGAAGTCGATGTCAATCGTCAGGCGCGGACTGCCGAGTAAAGCCAGCGCGCCTCCTCCAACCAAAACCAGTCGGGAGCCAGGCGGAACGTGCGCTCCTATGCTTTGCAGGAGGGAAATGATTTCAGCATTGTCCATGATTTACCCCTTTTGGTATTCCAGCCCCTTGCGCCAAACCTGTTCCGCGTGTTGGTACGTTGCAAGCCAGTTGACGTACGAACCGCTCAATTCCTTGTGACGTTTTGCCAGCGCACGTAGGTTTTCATCAGGATCGTCAACGGGAGTCAGGCTCAAATCCTTTGAGAAATGGTCGGGCAGGGATGTGCCCTGTGGGTGGTGTTTTTTGGTCAACCAGACAGCGGCGCTGTAATAGCATTGCAGGGTTAACCTTGCCGGCGGGTCCAGCTTCTTTGCAACCTCACGAACATGAGATGTGTATTCAGGATGTTCAAGAAAGAGCGGAATCAGTGATAACCTCAGGCGCGCCTCGTCACTTTGCGCCAATCCGGCAATCAGGCGGGCAGGTTGTTTGTGCAGAGATGCGTCTGCCCCCCCGCCGCCCATGAGAAAGTTCACCCCCAGTGCATGCAAGGCGTTCATAAGTTGGTCACCTGTATTTGTGGAGGCCTGTCTCATGAATGAATTATATCAGTGTAATGTGCTGTCCCTGCAGCGAGCGAGTCGGCGGTCTGCGTGGTCCAAGGCGCGGCGGGTCAAGCAATGACATTGATACGCCATGACGGGGGGGATGAAAGAGTTGTATAATTTGCCCATGTCCATGACCGCGTTAGACCTCTCCCCTGAAGCACTCAAGAAATACCACCCACTGGATGCCATCAAAAAACGCAGGGCGAAGTTCAACGCGGAAATTGCCAGCCGCCGTCAGCGTGCCATGTCGATTGCCCGCAAAGCCGCCAAACTGCTCAAAACCAACTTCGGAGCGAAGGAAATCATCCTGTTTGGGTCGCTCGCGCGGCGTAGAAGCTTCTCGCTCCACTCGGATATTGACCTGGCTGTGCGCGGCATCGCCCCTGAAAAATTCTATGTTGCCTCCGCTGCCATCGAACGCGTGGAAACAAATTTCCAAATTGATTTGGTGGAACTTGAGACGTGCCCGCCAACCGTGCTCAAAAACATTGAAAAAGACGGCAAACCGTTGTGACTGAAGAAATCATTAAAGAACTTATCGAGCGCATCCATCTGGAATTGAAGGAAATTTCCCGAGTCTTGGCGCGTATGAACGAGGGCTGGAAACGCGCCCGTCACTCGCACGACGATTATTATCTGGATGGCGTGGCACTGAACCTGCATGGTTTTTACATGGGTATCGAGCGCATTCTGGCGCATATCGCTGAAACCATTGACGGCAATATGCCTCACAGCGATAACTGGCACATCCTTTTATTGCAACAAATGACGGTCGAAATCCCGCGAGTTCGCCCAGCCGTAATCTCCATCGAGACAGGGAAAAAGCTGGATGAATATCGAAAATTTCGACACATTGTCCGCACTGTTTACATGTACAATTTCGATCCGGTCAAACTTGGAAAACTGGTCAACTCTGCTCCCGAACTTTTCGCGCAAACAGAAACAGAACTGCTTGCCTTTGCCTCATTTCTTGAGCAATAGCACCATGTAATGGAGGGTGTGAAATAAAATGGCAGTCGGCAAACCCGAACGAACAACGCAGAACCGCGTCATCACTCTCTTCCGTGAAGAATTAGGCTATCGCTACCTCGGCGAGTGGACCGATCGCGCCGGCAACAGCAACATCGAAGAGATTCTGCTCAACGATCATCTGCAAAAGAACGGCTACTCGGCAGCCCAGATCAACCGCGCCATCGACCTCCTGCGACGTGAGGCAGACAATCATAACCGCACGCTCTACAGCAACAACAAGGAAGTTTATAAACTTTTACGTTACGGCGTGCCGGTCAAGACCGAAGCGGGCAAGGTCACCGAGACGGTCCACCTGATCAACTGGCAAGATCCGCACAAGAACGATTTCGCCATTGCTGAAGAGGTCACACTCAAAGGGAATCACGAGCGCCGTCCAGATATTGTCCTATACATCAATGGCATCGCGGTCGGCGTACTGGAACTCAAGAAGAGCGCCGTAAGCATCGGCGAAGGTATCCGCCAGAACCTGTCCAACCAACAGCCCGAGTTCAATCAGTGGTTCTTCAGCACGAT
>NZ_JBXMTI010000091.1:0-16878 GCF_057083605.1 Candidatus Villigracilis sp.
CACGACGCTCTGCCGATCTCATTGTACTTTCGATAAGAGTGCGAGAACAAGTACGTATACCAGCGCTGTAGGAATTAAGCTTACAGTAATCAGTTTAGCTAGTGTTCCCAATGCAAGTAAAGTGCCAACTACAAAGGCGTTCACAAATGGGAATCTCGTACCTGGCAATCGTGTAAGACACAACACCGTAGCGCCGATGAAAAAAAGCGCTAAAGCATCATTTGCAACTCGAGAGACATAAATCATGAACATTGGCGAGAGACTTATAGCCAATGCTGCGGCCCTAAAAATACCATTGTCGCTAATTAAAGATCGCAATGGGGCGAGTAACATTATTATGGCAGTTCCAGCAAGTACGATATTTAATATTCGAATGGTGTACACTGCTGTAAGGAAACCAAATGAGTTCTGAAGCCCGTTAAAGATAGGAGCCGCAATAATGTAAAAAAGCGGAGGATGCTGGGCTTGGTAAAGTAGGATTGCGGCATTTCCAACAGTGCTTGACGGAGAGTTGTAAAAATCTTCGTAACGGCGAGCGCCAATCTGCGCTGTCTGTTGCCAGTCAAATTCGCTGTGAGGGTTTTCTACCAAACTTGGGTACATGGATAAAGGAACAAAAGCCTGCCCATAAACTGGAATTTGATGATTCTCATTTAGATAGACCAAATATGCTATATGCTGATATTCATCTGGCCCTTCCAGCGGTGGGTAGAGGCATTGAATCTGAATTCCTCGAATAACAAATAGGAACAGTAACACCACCAAAAACTTGCGGTTGCTGATCCTCAGATATGCTGGAAATTTCATTATTTTCTCCGTGGATGAAGTATCACACCACAAGCTCTTACGTTATTCCAGAAAATGCAATTTCACCCCTTTGTGGAAAACTGCAAAATCATAAAAACCCCTTGCAATAAAGCAAGCTGACTCTTTCTACTCAATGATCCTCACAAACACATACTCTGCTTTTGCGCCGCTGGGGTCAACCACGGTAAAGGATTCAGGGAAGGTAGGAGCAGGAAGTGGTTGGGGTCTTCGATGACTTGAAAGTTCTCGCAGATGGAGGTGGGCAGCATGGGCAATTATAAAGCATCCTGCTCCAGGAGCTCAAAACATTCCCCAGAGATCAACAACTAATCTCTGGGGAATTTCGGACGGGGAAAGGTTAGTTATTTCGCGCCCCCTGATCGATCCAATCTCTAATGAGCTGCAATTCTTCCTCTGTAACCTTTGGTCCGCGGTTGGGCATTTTGCCTTTTACGATCAATTGCACCAGCAGGCTGTCTGTGGCGTTGCCGGGTTCGATCACAGAGCCGTTGCGTGAGCCTGCAAAGATGTTATCGTAGGTTTGCAAGTCCAGCCCTTCTTTTTTTGATTCAACACCATGACATTTAATACAACGCACCTCAAGGATCGGCATAACGTCATTTGCAAAGCTGACTGATGTAGATGTGCTTTCAGTGGCAGTGCTTATCTCTGTAGAGGCGGGGAGCGGCGTGGGCTGAGTCACCGCCTGGGTTGATGTGGCAGGTGCGGGTGGAGTCTGCGGCGTCCCCGTTGGAGAAGGCGCTTGTCCACTACAAGCCGTGATGCTGACAATAGTCAATAATATGATTGCAGGCAGAATCTGTCTTTTCATTTTTGTCCTTTGAATAATTTTCTGAAATGATTCGACTCACGCCGTGTCACCCTGAGCGATAGCGCATCGTCCCCGTAGGGGGAAGGGTCTCTGAAAGTAAGCCAAATGATCCGCCAAAATTTACTATACCAACTTGAGAAGAGGATGAAGAAATCCTGTGAATTCTTACATCCGTTGAATGGTTGTGCTTTTCTGTACATAGCATAGATAGTCTGCGCAAGGTAAGGTATAATCACAACGCCGCGCGTTATAAAGTATCGCGTAATTAACTAGAGCAGAGTCGTCATATGTACTTGCATTTTCCATTAAAAAGTTTATGTATGCGACGAGCGATAGGCGCAAATTCATTACAAGGCTGAGTATGGCAGGCGCATTTAAACTTCCCAACGAATATTGGTTATCCATTCAAGTCACCCCGCAAGACGTTGAAAACCTACACACTTTTCTATTTGAACGCGAAACGCCGTTAACCGCGCGCGATCTGGCTACTGAATTTGTGGAGGCACGTATTCGCGCAGAACGTGATGCCTCAGAAAGCAGGCAAAAATCTGTCGGCAAGAGTTTTCTTCCCAGGGAAAAATATGAAATTGGCGATGAGCTTGTTTTTCCAGCATTGGATTGGAAACACGGTAAAGTAAAGGCTGTGCGTTCAGGGCTGAATCCCTCCATCAGTGATTTTGATGTGCTTACAGTTGAAATGGATGACAACACCCAACGGATGTTTGCTGCGAGGTTGGATTCGCATCTATTGAATGATGCGCCGCTTACTGTACCTGAAAGTGATGAGGTCAGTTCCGCTTTTATTTTGCGTGAACATGGTGACGCAATCGAAAAAAAGCTGGAAGCCGCCTTTAATTCCGACGAAGGTTTGGTGAGGATCGCGGGTCGTTGGTTCCCGCGCGCGCTTTTGATCGATATTAATCAAGGACAGCTGAACCTTGCCGAAGCAGTTTTAGATATGTCCAGTGGCGAGCCGCTTCCGACCGAAGCCTTGATGAAAGATATTGAATTGCCCGCTGGCATCAACCCCAAACTGGCTGAATTTTCTTTGAATTATGCCCTGCAGGATGATGACCGTTTTGATGAGGTCGGGCCTGCGGGTCAGGTCTTGTGGTGCCTGCGCCGCCTCGAGCCAGACTACGTGCGGGAAGTTCCGCCCTCATTGCATTATATTGAGATCGAACATGACCGCTCTGTGTTAGACCCCGCGATGAAGAACCTCGAATCACAACTGGATGACGAGTTGACTCCGTCCGAGGAGCTTGACCCTCGCGAAGAGGTTTTCTCGATCACCATCTCGCTCATCTATCCCCACCTGCGCGCAGGGACATTGCCCATGTCGGCGCGGGCGCGCAAGTTGTTCCCAACGGCTTACGAATCTCCGCGCGTGCGCTTTACCCTCGTGGATGGCAAGACCAAGCAGCGCATCCCAGCCTGGGTGGTGCGCAAGCATGGCTATGTCTTTGGTTTGCGTGAATGGTATAAATCGCATCAATTGATTCCAGGTTCACTCGTGCAGGTACGCAAAGGTGAACAGCCCGGCGAGGTGATCGCCGAAGTAAAAAGTCAGCGTTCCTCGAAAGATTGGGTGCGCACGGTGATGGTTGGCACAGATGGCGGAATTGTTTTCGCAATGCTGAAACAACCTATTACTGCCGAGTTCAATGATCGCATGGTAATCCACGTGCCTGATTTCAAATCTTTGGACCCTCTCTGGGAAAAGAAACGCTCGTTTGAAGATTTGGTATTACTTGTGATGCGTGAATTGGCTAAATCAAACCCGCAGGGTCATGTACACGCCCAGGAACTGTACGCCGCGGTTAATCTGCTCCGCCGTGTGCCACCGGCGCCTCTCTTTGCCTTGCTGGCCACCAACCCGGTCTACAATCATGTAGGCGACCTGCACTTCCGTTTAGATGAGGATGCTGTATGAGCCTGCTAAAGCCAAGTCCCAAAACACCCTTCCACATCGATTTTGATTGGTGGAAAAAGAACGAACGTGACTGGCACGTTTTTCTGCGTTCATTACTTTGCCCCGAACATCAGGAAGTCTTTGCCAACATGGAAGAGGGCGAGCTGATCGATTGGGTCGACCCCCAAACTGCCGAAGTCAAACCGGTGGATGGCGTTCAACATGCCCTGATGAGTCATTGCGCATTGCTGCCAGAATTTTCAAGCGAAAAGACTGCAATGGTTGAGGCGGTCTTCAGAATTTTTCTGGTTAATGGCAATATCCCCATGTCTGCCGAGGAGCTTGGTAAGAGACTTGGTCGCTCAGCCGACATAATCTTGAAAACAATTGCCGGCCCGCGCGTGTATCGTGGATTAAGACCCTATCAGGGTCAGGAATCCAGCCGGTAAAATGGTGTTTTATTGCCCTCGTAGCTCAACGGAGAGAGCAACTGCCTTCTAAGCAGGAGGTTGAAGGTTCGATTCCTTCCGAGGGCACTCGTAGATAATGTACTGGCGAATCAGAAGGAGAAAGCTAAATGCCTACGGTTATTCGCATTTCAAATGAATCACTGATCGAAACCAAGCGTGATGTTCTGCGCATGGTGAGTTGGCAGGTGCGTTCAAACATTTGGAATCCCCCAACTGACGTTTATGAAACAGAAGAAGCTTACATCGTACGCATGGAAATAGCGGGGATGCGCGAAGAGGATTTTGAAGTTACGCTTGAGAATGACACTTTACTTATCATGGGTTTCCGTCCTGATGCCCCCGGGCGGCGCGCATATCATCAAATGGAAATAAGGTTTGGAAAGTTCACAACCGCCGTTGGCCTGCCGGGCCCTGTGGATGCCGAGCAGGCGCAGGCGGAATATGTAAATGGCTTCCTCACCATTACCCTCCCAAAAGCAAAACCAAATCAGATCAAGGTTGAATAAAACCATGCCTGCACAAAGATGGCAATCCGGTATTAACCAATTCTTTCAAACGATGGGAGAAACCGACGACGAATTTATGAATGTGTTCATGTCGTCGGTGCTTTCGCGTTTTCAAAAAAAGGACGACGCTTCCTCCGAGCCTGAAACTGATGGCAAAAACGAAGGGCAGAAGTTTCCCGATGTCCTTCCCATTCTGCCGTTGCGTGGAGTTGTTGTCTATCCCAACACCGCTGTACCGCTTACAGTAGGGCAGGTTCGCTCCATCAAATTGGTGGATGATGTTGTTGGCGGCGATAAACTGGTTGGCCTCGTAGCTGCGCTAAACCCGGAGCAGGAAACCCCGGGCCCAAATGAGTTGTATAAGGTCGGCACAATTGCAACCGTGCATCGGTTATTACGCGCACCGGATGGCACAGTCCGCTTGCTGGTGCAGGGTATGGAACGTTTTACGCTTGGCGAATTTGTTCAGGAAGAACCATATCTGAAAGCACACATCCACCTTGCGCCTGAAAAAGAAGAATCAAACATCGAGACGGATGCACTAGCACGGAATGCCCGTGACCAGTTCCAGCAGATCACACAGATGATCCCATCTTTCCCGGATGAACTCGTCAGCTCGATCACTTCACTTGAAGACCCTCTCCAAACGGTTTACACAATTGCTAATTTCCAGCGCATTGAATTAAAAGATGCGCAGGAACTCCTTGAAATGGATTCGGTGTACGAAAAGCTGAAAAAACTGATCGGCTTGCTGGTGCGCGAATCGGAAGTACTGCAAATTGGGCAGAAGATTCAAAACGAAGCACGCGGTGAGATCGAAAAAGTTCAACGTGAGTATTTCCTGCGCGAGCAGATGAAAGCCATCCAACGCGAGTTGGGCGAAAAAGATGAGCAGGCCGAGGAAACCGAGGAATTTCGCAAAAAGATCGAAGAAGCGAAAATGCCCGAAGAAGCGCTGAAGCAGGCCAAAAGGGAGTTGGAGCGTCTCTCCCGCTTGCCATCCATTGCCGCAGAGTATGGTGTCATCCGCACATATTTGGATTGGCTGGTTTCCATCCCATGGTCAAAATCCACATCCGATAATCTTGATATTAAACATGCCCGCGAGATCTTGAATAAGGATCATTACGGGCTTGAAGATGTAAAGGACCGCATCCTGGAATTCCTCGCAATCCGCAAATTGCGGATCGACCGCAAGGATGATGTGAAGCCGCCTTCAGATGATTTTATTCGCCGTGAACGCGAGGGCGTGATCTTGTGTTTCGTTGGGCCTCCCGGGGTTGGCAAGACATCCCTTGGCCAATCGATTGCGCGTGCCATGGAACGGAAGTTTATCCGCGCTTCGTTGGGCGGCGTGCGGGATGAAGCCGAAATCCGTGGGCATCGCCGCACCTACATCGGCGCCATGCCTGGCCGTATCTTGCAGTCTCTGCGCCGCGTGGATTCAAAGAACCCAGTCTTTATGCTTGATGAGGTGGATAAGCTCACCAATGATTTTCATGGTGACCCAGCTTCGGCGTTGCTTGAAGTGCTTGATCCCGAACAGAACGTCGAATTCCGCGATAATTATCTTGAAGTCTCCTATGATCTATCGCAAGTCTTCTTCATCACAACTGCCAACACGCTCGAGACCATTCCGCGTCCGCTGTTGGATAGAATGGAGATCATCTTCCTTTCGGGTTATACCGAAAATGAAAAGATGGCCATTGCGCGTGGATATTTGATTCCGCGCCAGTTGCGCGAGAATAGCCTGCGTGAAGATGAAGTTAAATTTACTGACGAAGCCTTGCAGAAGATGGTGCGTCAATATACGCGCGAGGCGGGTGTGCGTAATCTTGAACGCAAGATCGGTGCCATCTGTCGCAAGGTTGGCACGAAAATTGCCGAAGGCAGTGTGGATAAATTTGAGATCACGCCCAAATTGGTCGAAGAATACTTGGATCATCCGATCTTCCTTGGGCCGGAAGAACTCAACAAACGCATCTCCATCCCCGGCGTTGTGCCTGGCCTGGCGTGGACTTCCTTTGGCGGCGATATTTTGTTTATCGAAACTACCGCCATGCCCGGCGGACGTGGTTTTCAGGTAACTGGTTCGGTTGGTAACGTCATGCAGGAATCTGCGCGTGCGGCATTGTCTTATGTCCGTTCACGTTCAGCGTCCTTCAAAATTCCGCAGGAGTTGTTTGAAAAATATGACCTGCACATGCACATCCCATCCGGTTCTCAGCCTAAAGACGGCCCCTCTGCCGGGGTGACCATGGCAACCTCATTGGTATCCTTGCTCTCAGGACGCAAGGTCAAGCCTCAGATCGGCATGACCGGTGAGATCACTCTTCGGGGTCAGGTTCTTGCCATCGGCGGCATCAAAGAAAAAGTATTGGCGGCCCACCGCAATGGCCTCACCACAGTCATCCTGCCAAAACCCAACGAACAGGATATTGATGACGTTCCTGATGAGATCAGGAAAACAATGAAATTCATTTTTGCCGAATCTGTGGATGATGTGATCAACGCCGCACTGGAGAAACCGAAGCCCCAGAATAGCGAACAGATAAAGAGCACTGTGAAGAAAAAAACAAAAACAACGAAGGCAAAGAAGAATGTCAAAGAAAAAAGTACTGCTCGCAGAAGATGATGTGACCATGGTCTCATTGCTAAAAACATTGCTCAAAATGGAAGGTTTCGATGTTGTGGCTTTGCAGGCAGATGCAGATGTACTTGCCGCTGTTCGCAGTGAAAAACCCGATGTCGTTTTGTTGGATGTACACCTTTCGCATCAGAGCGGTCTGGATATTTTAGACAGCCTTCGCAGCTCGAAAGATACAACCCGAGTGCGTGTTGTCATGTCTTCCGGTGCAAGTGTAAAAGAGGAATGTATTCGCCGCGGCGCAAACGGTTTTTTGCCCAAGCCTTATATGCCCGATGACCTCATTACGATCTTGAAACAAACCATTCGATCTTCATGACGGATCAGCCGATAAATATCCGCGAGTTTTCTTTTGTAAATGATTATGACCGCACATTGCTGTTCTGGCATAGCATTGAAACGGGAATGAATGTGGGGATTTCAGATACGCCTGAGCAAATCCAGAAAAAACTCGAACGCGACCCTGAGTTGTTTTTGATCGCTGAAATGGGTAACGAGATCATTGGCACGGTCATTGGCGCGTATGATGGCCGTCGCGGTGCGATCTATCACCTTGCGGTTCATAAAAAATTTCGCGGGCAGGGTGTCGGGGCTTTGCTGCTGACGGAAGTGGAAAAGCGATTGCAAGCCAAGGGCTGCCTCAAATGTTTACTGCACGTACTGGACGATAATTTGGAAGCCATCCAATTTTATAAAAACCAGGGATGGCGTCATGTCAAAGAAGACCTTGTTTTCGCAAAAGAATTTTCAGCATGATTCGATTTGGAATCTTAACTCTCTCTGACCGCTCATCACATGGCGAACGGGAAGACGCCTCCGGGCCCGCCCTTGCGCATCTCATCCGCGCTCAAAATTGGTCAGTCGCCAAACAGCACATCCTCCCCGACGATGAATCTGCCATCCGTGCCACGCTGACAGAATGGGCTGACAGCGGTGAATTTGATGTGATCCTGACCACGGGCAGTACGGGCTTTGCCCTACGGGATGTTGCCCCTGAAGCCACCCGCGCGGTGATCCAAAGAGATGCGCCAGGGTTGGCTGAAACCATGCGCTCTGAAAGCCTCAAGAAGACTCCACATGCCATGCTCTCCCGCGCCATTGCCGGCATCCGCGGACGCACCCTCATTATCAATTTGCCTGGCAGCCCAAAAGGCGCAGTGGAAAATTTACAAACCGTTATCCCTGTTTTGCCTCACGCTGTCCAACTGCTGGTAGATGACCCAGCCTCCGAATCCTCCCACTAAGCTGTTCACTAGACATTGCTCTAACCTCATTGGTATAATCCGCCCGCTTTCAAAATCAATTAATCAAGGATAGTTTAAGTATGATCGATGTAAACGAACTTCGTAAAGGCGTCACATTTGAATTGGATGGCAACCTGCTGAAAGTATTGGATTACAGCCATAACAAAACTGGCCGCGGAAACGCCAATATTAAAGTCAAGGCTCGTAATTTGTTAACCGGTTCCACCATTGAACGTACATTTAGCTCCGGGCAATCGGTTCAGGATGTCAGCCTCGATTTCGCAAACGTCTCCTACATGTACAACGATGGCGACATGTATTATTTTATGGATAACGTTACTTTTGAGCAGCCTGCCATCAAAAAAGAATCACTCGGTGAGAGCGCTCAATACCTTAGCGAAGGCATGGAAGTAAAATTAACCTTCTACAAAGGCGAAGCCATCGACGTGGAATTGCCCACTTCGGTAGACCTCAAGGTGGTGGAAGCTGAAATGGCGATTCGCGGTGATACGGCCACAGGCGTAACCAAGAAGGTCACTACCGAAACCGGTGTTACCGTGCAGTGCCCTAACTTCGTCAACGTTGGCGATACCATTCGTGTGGACACACGCACGGGCGAATATATTACCCGCGTATAAATTGAACTTATGAAGACTCCCGCTGGGCGCGAATGCCCGCATTTTTTCGGTGATTATTATCGTGGCCGCAATGTGGAAGAATGCCGATTGCTTCAGGCACAAGGACAAGCCTGGACGCCTGATCTGTGCAAGACCTGCCCGATACCCGATATTGCGCGTGCCAATTCCTGCGAGCATATGAAGTTAAAGGTTGCGGTGGCGCGTCCGATCACAGCTTTCTTTCAACGCCGCGTACAGGTTAACGCATTCTGCGAAAAATCCAAACGGGACGTTTTAGAACCTCAAGTGGGGTGTGGAGAATGCCATGCCCTGCCCTTCACATTTGAAATAAAAGAATAAGAACCCAGACTCCGGGGGAGTCATAACACTATGATGCTGACACTCCTGCTCGACCTTGATGACACACTGCTTAATACAAATTTACAGGAATTTATCCCTGCTTATTTTCAGGCCCTGTCCAATGAGCTTGCGCCTCATATTGCTCCCGATCTCATGTTCCGCGCTTTGCTTTCTGGTATGCGTGAGATGAATGAAAGCGACGACTTCTCGCACACACTAAAGGAAGTCTTCGACGCGGAATTTTATCAACATCTCAGCATTTCTCCCGGCGAACTCAAACCCGCGATTGAAGATTTTTACGACAATATTTTTCCAAACCTGGCAGGGCTTACCTCACAGGTCGCTGAGGCAAAGCCATTTGTAGATTGGGCATTTTCAAAAGGGTATCGCATTGCAATAGCCACCGATCCGCTTTTGCCTCGTAAGGCTACGCTCCATCGTTTGCGCTGGGCGGGTTTTGACCCGCAGCAATTTGAAATTATTTCAAGCTTCGAATGTTTTCATTTTTCAAAAACACATCCCGCTTATTATGCTGAAATCCTTGGCCGCATGGGCTGGCCTGATGGGCCGGTGCTGATGGTGGGGAATGATATGGAGCGTGACATCCTGCCCGCAAAAAGGCTTGGGCTGGCTGCCTATCACGTGGATGTAGAACCCGCTTCCAGTTTGGGACTTGAGGCGGGGCCGCGCGGCAAATTAGATGATCTGCGTCTGTGGCTTGAAGCCACTGATCGTGCATCCCTAATGCCATCCTTCAAATCAATAGATTCTATTTTGGGAATCATGTCTGCAACTCCAGCAGTGCTGAATGGGTTATTGTGCGGCTTTGATTCCAGTTTGTGGTCTCGTAAACCTTCTTTCAATGATTGGTCTTTAACCGAACTTGTCTGCCATTTGCGTGATACTGAACGCGAGATTCATCAGATGCAGATCAATCTTTTCAAGGAACAAAGTGAGCCTTTCATCCCGCGGCCAGATACGGGAGTGTGGGCGAGCCAGCGTGATTATTTGCATGAAAATGGTGCTTCTGCATTGGAAGAGTTTAATGACGCGAGGCGTGAAACACTCTCAACCTTGAAGAATTTAGCCGAGGAAGAATGGAATCGCAAAGCGCGTCACGCCATATTCGGCCCGACAAATTTTCTTGAGGTAGTCAGTTTTATCGCAGATCATGACCGAATGCACATTCAACAGGCATGGGCTACACTGAAAAAAATGTAAGCAATTTGCGTGTCTTCCAGCCGATACCAGTGTTATTATGCAAATAAGGGACAAATTAATTTGTCCCTTATTTGTTATACTGAAATATATTGCCGAAGGAGTACATGAATAATGAGGAAACGTGTAGTGATTACAGGGCTGGGCTGCATAAGCCCGGTTGGAAATAATGTAAAAGATACCTGGAATGCGTTATTGGCGGGGAAATCCGGTGCGGCGCCCATCTCTGCTTTTGATGCAAGGGCCCACAAAACAAAATTTGCGGCAGAAGTGAAGGGCTTTGATGCCCCGGCCATGTTTGGCACACGTGATGCCCGCAAGATGGATCGTTTTGCGCAATTTGCCACGGCGGCCACTCTAGAGGCCCTGGAACATTCGAATTTCAAGATAGATGATTCGAATCGTGACCGGGTGGGTATTTTAATTGGGACTGGTATTGGCGGAATTATTACCCTGCTTGAACAATACGATGTTCTGCGTGAACGTGGGCCTGAACGCGTCAGCCCGTTCCTTATCCCGATGATGATCTCGGATAGCGCGGCTGGGAATATTGCCATTCGAGTGGGCGCACGCGGCCCTAACATGTCACTTGCCACTGCTTGTGCGTCTGGCACGAATTCAGTGGGCGAAGCCGCTGAAATGATCCGTCGTGGCGCGGCAGATGCCATGATTGCAGGCGCCTCAGAAGCGGGGATTACGGCAGTGTCCATGGCAGGCATGAACGTGATGACTGCCTTATCTACCCGCAACGATGAGCCAGAAAGAGCTTCCCGTCCATTTGATAAGGACCGCGACGGATTCTTAATGGGTGAGGGTGCAGCCATTTTGATCCTTGAATCGCTTGAGTATGCACAGGCCCGCGGTGCCAATATCCTGTGTGAATTTATGGGCTATGGCACAACTGATGATGCACATCATATTTCTGCGCCTGCCGAAAATGGCGTTGGGGCGGCCATGTCCATGAGCCTTGCATTGAAAAATGCGGAACTCAACCCTGCTGATGTCAGCTATATCAATGCTCATGGCACTTCTACCTATTTGAATGATAAGAGTGAAACTGCCGCCATTAAATCCGTATTTGGTGAACAGGCTTATAGCACTCCCGTTTCCTCCACCAAATCTATGACGGGGCATTTGCTGGGAGCGTCCGGTGCATTGGAGGCAGTTATCGGCGCGATGACGATCTTGAATAACATCCTGCCGCCTACCATCAATTACGAGACTCCTGATCCCGTTTGTGATCTGGATTATGTCCCCAATCAGCCGCGCAAAGCAACCGTTAATAATGTCATGTCCAACTCGTTTGGGTTTGGCGGCCATAACGCCACATTGATCTTAAGCCGCTACAAATAAAGGAGTTAGAATGCCATTCGCGCATATCACGGGCTGGGGCATGTATGTACCTGAACCCATCCTTACCAACGACGATATTGCCAAACTTGTGGATACCAACGATGAGTGGATTCGTGATCGAACGGGTATTCGTGAACGTCACATAGCCAGGGAGAATGAATTCCCATCCACGCTGGCCGTCGAGGCTTCGATCAAGGCTTTACAGGTTGCAAACCTTGCCCCCACCGAGTTGGATCTGATCATCTGTTCTTCGTCCTCACCTGAATATATTTTTCCTGCAACAGCTTGTCTTATTCAAGATCAAATCGGCGCAACCAAGGCGGGCGCGTTCGATCTCTCCGCCGCCTGTTCGGGTTTTATCTATGGAACAAATATGGCTGCACAAGCCATACGCAGTGGCTCTATAAAAAATGCTTTGGTGATCGGTACAGAAACACTTTCACGTTTTGTAAATTGGAAGGATCGCAACACTTGCATCCTTTTTGGGGATGGGGCGGGTGCGTTTGTTTTACAGGCAAGTGAAACACCGGGCGGTTTGTTATCCGCGGTGATGCACTCGGATGGTTCCGGGGCTGATTCGTTGACTCTACTGGGAGGCGGTTCACGCTACCCAGCTACCGAAGCCACCATACACGAAGGCAAGCATTTCATCGAGATGGATGGCAAGGAAGTTTTTCGGTTTGCTACGCGGGTAATGGGGCGTGCCACCCTGGAAGCATTGGAGATGGCTGGCTTAACCACCAATGATATTCAATGGATCATTCCTCACCAGGCAAATTACCGCATTGTGGAAACAGCGGCAAAATATCTCAAACTTCCAATGGATAAATTCTTTGTCAATGTAGATCGCTATGGGAATACTTCCACGGCCTCCATTCCAATTGCCACTGTGGAAGCCGCCCAACAGGGACAGCTAAAACCCGGAGATAAAGTTGTATTCGTTGGTTTTGGGGCAGGGTTAACCTGGGGTGCCATGGTTGTTGAATGGACTGGCCCCATCCCTGCCAAGAAACACGTTCACCCGGAACAATATCGCTTCCTGGCGCGCCTCCGCTCATTGGTTCGCCGTGCGATTCGTTTTATCGAAGGATTCTTCTCACACAAGGAACTCTAACCACTTTTTTATTGAGTTGTGGTACGATTCGATTGAAATTCAATCAAGGAGTGTTTCATGTTAGGTCTACCGCGTGGTTCAGAATGGATCATTATTCTAATAATCGTCGTCCTGTTATTTGGTCCAGGTCGAATTGGCAAGATTGCAGGTGAAATTGGGCGCAGTATCAAATCCTTCCGTGAGGGGTTGGGGAACAAGGAAGAAGAAAGTGATAAGCCTGAAGGCGAAGAAAAGAAATCGTAATGAAAAAAGCTCCCCGAATTCGGGGAGCTTTTTTTGTAGCTAGTAATCCAACTCCTTTACTGATTTTTCCTTCAGCATCATCAAGACGAATTTCTCGTGATTCTTTGGCGAACCAATCGTTTTCCACGAACTGACGATGGATTTTTCAGTCTTTGTTTGATGATGATCGAAAACCCACAAAGAACATTCATCAATTGCCTTTTGCACCTTGTCGATTGCTTTAAAGTCATTGCCGCCTAAAATAATTCTGTAGGAGCGAGCCTCGCGGATCTTATCAATGCGGGCCTCAAAGCGTGGGAACACAAGCAAAACCAAAAGAGTTACAGCAGTGGCGGCCAACACGAAATAAATTTGGCCTGCGCCGATTCCCATGCCCAGGGCAGCGGAAAGCCAGATGGTCGCGGCAGTCGTCAGCCCGGCAATCCGCCCGCCATCGCGGATGATTGCACCTGCGCCCAGAAAGCCGATGCCCGTCACAATATTTGCGGCAATGCGTGTTTGTGTAAAACCCGCATCCATGCTCAGCGAAAAGATCGTAAACAAGGCCGAACCAAGTGTGATCAAAATAATCGTGCGAAAGCCAGCCGCCTTATCCTGATACTCGCGCTCCGCGCCAATGACGCCGCCAACCAAAACGGCAACGCCGATCTTAATTAAGTTCTGAATGAAAACCTGATCCATCTATTTGCCCTTTCAAAAATTTAATTGTTCGATCAATGTTTGGATTTCGGTGGTGGGCTGCTTGCACACAAACCCCTCACAAACATACGCCGTGGGCTTATTCTCCATCAGCTTCCTGTCGTTCAGCAGGGCAGGGGAGCCCTCTTTAATTGGATAGGATGAAGCGGCAGTTACCAGGCCTGGTCTGTATTCTGCACGAAGGACATTGATCATGTTCTGGAAGTTTTCATCGTTCGCTTCGCCCAACACCGCAACCTGCTTCATATGCCCTAGGGCATTTTCCGCCGCTGACAGCCAGTTCGCAAAGCCAAGCGGATAGCGCAGGACAAAGCTCGTGATCAGCGTGAGTGATTTCTCTGCAATATCACGATATTTGCCTTCATCCGTGTACGCGGCTAATTTTATCAGGGCTGCGCAGGCTAGTGAATTCCCTGAAGGGGTGGCATTATCCTGAATATCCTTCGGGCGGACGAGAAGTTTTTCTCCATCATGTGGTGTATCAAAGAAGCCGCCTTCAGGGTCGCTGAAGCGTTCGATCATTTCGTCGGCAAGTTCTTTAGCGGAGGTGAACCATTTATTGTTGAAATCTGTTTGATATAACTCCAGCAGGCCTAAAATCAACGCGGCATAGTCTTCGAGAAAGACTTCGTTGGTGGTTTTTCCATTCCGCCAGGCACGCCGTAATTTTCCGTTTGGCCTTAATTCTGAGAGTAAAAACTCCGCGTTGCGCGTAGCCAGATTGACGTATTCCCTCTGGAGTCGCACAGCTTGCTGTGCATTTTTTTGTTGTTCATTTTCTGAGAGCTCACTGCCAGACTCTACAGAGAGCACGCGCGCCGCCTCCGCAAATGCCGCGAGCATCAGGCCGTTCCACGCGGTGAGGACTTTGTCATCCGTCCCCGGGCGGATACGTGAGCTGCGTGCAGATAAAAGCTTGGAATGAGAGTCGGCTAGTTTTGTCGAAACAGCTTCCAGGTCCAGCTTGAAGCGGGCGGCGAGGGAGGCGTCATCCAATGCGCGTTGGAGAACTGTCTTGCCTTCCCAATTCCCTTTTGTGGTGATGCCGTAAGCCGCTTCAAAAAAATCCAAATCATCTTTTAGCACCTCGCGGATTTCATCGAGAGTCCAAACATAGAACTTACCTTCTTCACCTTCTGAATCCGCATCGAGTGATGAATAAAAACCGCCTTTTTCGTGAGTCATTTCGCGGGCAACAAAGTTGAGGGTTTCTTCAACGATGCGTTTGAAAGCTGGTTCTTTGGTGACCTGCCAGGCATGCAAAAAGGCGCGGACGAGGAGCGCGTTATCATAAAGCATTTTTTCGAAATGGTGTACCCAATCGTACAAACGGAGTGGTGTTTTCAGCACGGTTATCAGTCGGTAGTTATGGTCTGATGGCTCACTAAGGATTTGAGTTGCCCACCAGTTGGGACTCCATCTCAATTGGCGAATTGACTGGCTGTAAACAAACAAATCCCTGACACACATAAGCTGTTGGGAGATCATTCAATAAAGGTCTATCCTTCAGCAAGGCTGGCGCATCCGGCTCCGATGGGTAAGCGGAAATCGCTGTTACCTGTCGGGGTCGGAATGTTTTCCAAAGGGTATTCAACAATTCTTTGGTTTCGGTACGCTGTGAGTCGCCGATAATTGCCACCTCATGTGTCGGACCGACAGCAAAGTCAGCCGCACACAACCACTGTGCAAAGGCAGTCGGATAGCGTAGCATCGCTCCATATACTGAGGAAAGCATCTCCTCGGCACGGTCTCGCCATTCTATCCGATCCCCATACGCTGCCAATTCAAGCAGAGAAGTAACGGCGAGAGCATTCCCGGATGGGGTGGCATTGTCCTGAATATCTTTCGGACGTACAAGGATGGTTTCATGATCGTCGCGTGTGTCGAAAAAACCTCCATTGGGGTCAGCAAAGTGTTCAACCATTTCATCGGCAAGTTTCAATGCCGAAAGATACCATTCCTTATTCGGATCGGATTGATACAACGCCAAAAGCGCCAAGATCAGACCGGCATAATCTTCCAGGTAGGCATTGTGCTTTGCCTGTCCCTCCCGCCAGGATCGGTGCAGTCGATTATTTGCATGTAGATTATTCAACAAGAATCGTGCGTTACGACTGGCTACCTGTAGATAATCCTGCCTATTAAGATAACGTCCTGCCTCTGCAAAGGCTTTGAGCATCAGGGAGTTCCACATCACCAGCACTTTGTCATCAGTGGTGGGGCGAATGCGTGAACTTCTTGCTTCTAAAAGTCTTGCGTGACATTTGGACAATCGCTGCCACAGTTCTTCTTGCTCCATTTTGAAGCGGGCTGCGAGTGTGGAATCATCCAAAGCGCGTTGCAGGATGGTCTTGCCTTCCCAATTTCCAGATGGGGTAATGCCATACGCCACTTTGAAAAAGTCAAAATCAGATCCGAGCACTTCTTCGAGTTCGTCTTGTGTCCAGACATAGAATTTCCCTTCTTCACCATCTGAGTCGGCATCCAAGCTACTGAAAAATCCACCTTCTGAATGAGTTAATTCTCGCAGGACAAAATCCAACGTCTCCTCGCAAACCCTGCGATAGTCAGTGTTGCCAGTGAGCAAATACCCATGTAAATATGCCAGGGCTAATTGGGCATTATCATATGTCATTTTTTCAAAATGAGGCGTTCTCCAAAAATTATCGACACTGTAGCGGGAAAATCCGCCGCCGACAACATCATACATCCCGCCGCGTGACATTGCACTTAATGCATGGTTGACAGCTTTTAATATTTGTTCGTGATAAGGTGTAGCGGTGGTTGCGCGGCGTAAAAGAAATTCGATGGTCATGGGTTGCGGAAACTTCGGCGCAGAGCCCCAGCCTCCATACC
>NZ_JBXMTI010000092.1:0-3688 GCF_057083605.1 Candidatus Villigracilis sp.
GATAACCAATATCCTTATCTGATTCTCTTCTGTTGACTTTCACGAATTTCCAGACATCTCGAGCTTTGGCTACAAAACAAACAATTTGATGTTTACCTTGGTTAACCAACAAACAGGGGAATTTGAAGCTTTTTACTGTAGAAGTTTTTTTCATGTGCCCTCCACAACTCTCTATTTGAAATTTGCAGGTTTCTTGGCTACCGATGTGTTTGGGTCTGGTTCTAAAATCGGCTTCTCTAAAGGTCTATAAATTGCTTCTCCCAAAAGCGCCTGCTCACATCTTTCGTGAGCGATTTTGTAATAATGTTCTTCCAATTCAAAGCCAATAAATTTTCTTTTTTCAACTAAGGTTGCGACGCCTGCTGAGCCTACCCCAAGAAAAGGATCTAAAACCGTTCCGTCTAGTGGACAAAGAGCTCGAATAAGTCTCTGGACAAGTGCAACTGGAAACTGACAGGGATGCTCAGTTTTCTCAATATGTAATGCTTTTACATTGGGAATAGTCCATACATCGCTTGGATTTTTTCCGAGAGGATTACCACTGTATTGACCTTTCTTTTCTCCTTTATAATATTTTTTACCCGGATATTTCTGTGGAATTCTTACATTGTCCAAATCGAAGTAATATTCTTCACCTTTCGTAAACCAGAGAATAATCTCATGCCTACCACTAAATCTCTTTTGACCATGTAAGCCATGTTCAAATGTCCAAATGATTCTGTTTCTTAGGAAAAGTTCTGTTGAATTCTTGAAAATATCATAAATTACATAGTCGAGGGGTGTTACTGCTCCGTTCTTAGCATGATAACCAACCTGCCAGCAAATACTTCCGCCTGGTTTGGTGACTCGGATTAGCTCTGGTAATAAGCTGACATGCAGATTGATGAAATCCTTTATATCACTAGATTGATCATAATTTTTGCCCATAAAATATGGCGGAGATGTAACGATTAAATCTATTGATTCATTTGCTAGATTCCTCATTCCAACGAGACAGTTAATGTTATCGATATAACAACGGCTTTTTTTTGAAAAATTAGAACTAATGGAATGTTTATTCATACTCTGATTTTACTCTCTTGATAGTTTGATGCAAGTCTAGGCGATTCTTAATACAGCAAAAAGTTATAGTCAGAATATATATGCTTTCTTATCATTACAAAAATATTGGCCAAGTGGATGGAGAAAACTTTCTTGTGAAGGATTTCCTGTTACAAGACAGTTCGTTTTATCTTTTACCTCTTATCTAAGCATTGGGATCAAGATAGCGAGCGAAAATTGTAGCATAGTCTGGGTGAGCAAGTAGTAATTGTGTGTCTTGCTTCAACGAAAACCAGCCAACGGTACTGTGCTCTTCGAGTTGGCGATTGGTGGGCGTCCCGGTCCATTGCGTGACAAGATAAAGGTACACGGTCACTTGGTCAGCGGTTCACTGGGAAAGTATATCCTCCAGGTAGCTCCATTGTGTGGGAGTAATTCCCAGTTCCTCCTGCAGCTCGCGGATCAAGGTCTGGTAGTGCGGCTCACCGGGTTCTACATGTCCGCCGAATACATCCCAAACGTTAGGATAAAAGGTGCGCGTGGCAGACCGGTGTCCCAGCAGGATTTTTTGCGATTCAATGATCATTGCGGCGACGACCTCATGCGGCATACATGGCTCCTTTTGATGCTGGCAATAAACAGTCCCGTGAAGGATATCCTATCACGGGACTGTTTGTTTTGCTTTTCTTAGTGGCCTCTTTCACTCGATTAAGAGATACGGCTCGGATGCCATCGACATATCCGAGCCGCCGCAATTAATCGGAGAGCCGTTTGGCGAGCCCGGGTCTGGTAGCATACCGCACCACCACCTGCGGCGTCTTGTGCCATGCGGCGCAGGCTCGTAGGGCAGATCGGAAACCCTAAAGGTTTTCTCCGCTGGCTTAGGGTTTCAATTAATGAATTCGTCCCGGCAACCCCTGGTTCTGTTTGATGAAAGAAACCTTTAGGGTTTGTTGACGAGTCAATCAAAGTCGCTGTCGACAAACCACTTTGCCTGGGCGTCGCTTACCCATTGGTTGTGCAGCGATACATACTCCTCCCGGTTTCCAAACCACTTGATGACTTCTGTGCGTTTGACCGGCATGCGCCTTTCCGTCAGAATTGCTCCATACGACGAATAGTTCCAATTGCGAAAGTCATTCACAAATCCGTGCTTCTGCGGGTTTTGGTTGTGCTGTCGCACATATAGGCGATCACATTCCAAAACTGGCGGTCTGTGGTAATGGGAACGCGCCCGAACGGATGCTGGAATAAACTCCCTGTCCGCCCGTAGGCTTTATTGATCGTCTTAGCGTAGGCGTTGAAGAAGTTGGAGAATTGGTCACTTATATAACGAGACCCTAAGGGTTTTCTGGACGGACCCTCCTGCTCATTTGGAAGATGTCCTTGCCCGTTACGACGGGTCTCTATGGAAGAAACCCTTAGGGTCTTTTTCGCTTCAAGAATTTCCTCTTCTGACTTTACCCTCACCGCCACATGAAAATGATTTTTCATCATGCAATACGCGAACAGATCCACAACAGGTAAAACATGCCTTTCGAATAAATTCAGAAATAGAGCATAGTTCCGTTCTTCGACGAAGATATTCTCTCGATTCGTACCGCGATTGTAGATGTGATAGTACGTGTTGTAGAGCAAAGGAGATGGACTGGTCATAGTCCAATATATAACCCCTATTGGTCTTTGAGACCTTTAGGGGTTCTTTACAAAAATCACCTCTAGCGGCAAATTAGTCCGACAGCCGCTTCGCAAGCCCACGTTTGGGCGCATCACGCACCACGACCTTCGGCGTCTTGTGCCAGGCAGCGCAGGCCTTTAAGGCAGCTTTGACCTCCGCGACCATGTCATCATCGACGACCACACCCGGCTCGAAGTGCAGCGCCCTGACCTCGAAGATCCCTTCCTTGCGGTGGGCCTTGGGGTCGAGGCGGCCGATCAGCGCATTGTCCCACAGGATCGGCAGGGTGAAGTAGCCATATTTGCGCCTGGGCGCGGGCGTATACACCGTTTCCAGACCTCCGAGTTCGCCTGTCCTCGAATGGGGATTACAGAGTGCCGCATAATTTCCTAAACTTCATGTTTGAATTTCAACCTACAAAAGATGAAAAGTTTAGTTACACATGCGGAGCATGCGTGAGACTAGCGGTAAGAACTCGGAGATCTTGTTTTCTGCCTTCACCACGCCAAGTGCCTTGATGGTATTGAGAACGAATTGGTCATGAGCATCGGCGAGGACGATAGCGGGCAGCTTTGTTATGGCATGGTTGTCAAAACGTGGAAGGAAGCTATGACCGATGAATATAATTTTTCTAATTCCGAGAACCATTCAGCACTTGGTATCCAGGCCATAAAGAAGAGGATATACAGGCGGTCGTTGCCAACAATGAAAACTTCACGCCAGGGATCCTGAGCAGGAAGACCATCCACTACAATGGCCTGTTTCCCGTCCATCAGGATTTCACTCCGCGTGATATTGAAGCCCTCTCCTGCTTCTGCAATTTTTTCATCTGCCACTTGAGCGGCAGTACGACCTGAAGCGGCTTCCATGCTAACTATTACCACAGCGTCTCCTGGGAAATGGGAATCTGCTCCAGATATGCCATTTGCATTAATGACAACCGCCTTTGGTGGAAAAGCGGTATTTTCC
>NZ_JBXMTI010000093.1:0-24139 GCF_057083605.1 Candidatus Villigracilis sp.
AAAGCAGCCTTGCTTTATCATCGCCGCAAACTGGGAGGCCAGCGAGTAATTATTGATGTCCCATACTATTTGCGCAAATAACGGGTTTAGACTCTCGTCAAGTGAGTTATTAATTGCTAGCGGGATACCTATTCGATTATTTCAAGACCAAATCAAAAAATGCAATGGTTCTGTCCATGGCGGTGTAAAAGTTGGTGGCGATATTGTGATTATCGCCTTCGTAGGTATATAGATTCGCAACCTTATTAACCGCGCATGCCTGCTCGGCAAGGCGAATGGAAAACTCTAAAGGGACGTCTTCGTCTTCGGTTCCGTGGTGCAGCTCCAACGGTCCAGAAAGATCGGAGAGATAAGATGTGGCCGAAATCGAATCCCAAAAAACAGGGTTCTGCTCGGGCGTGCCAAATGTTTCAATCCATCCCCTGCGCCAGCCAACACCGCGTGAACTGGGTGACGGTGTGAATGAGCCAGTGCGCCGCCAGTTGTATAGCATATCCGTATAGGAGGCGACCACACCTGCCCAGATCACGCCAACTTTCACATCTTTTGAAATCACCATCGTTCGCAGCGTCAGATAGCCGCCCATTGAATGACCCCACATGCCGATTTTTTCAGGGTTGACTTCAGGCAATTGCTTGATGGATGCTACAGCATTCAGTACATCGATTTGATAACCAGGGTCGCCATACGCGCCAGTTGCCTCGCCTTCGGAAGCATCATGCCCACGATAATCGATGCGAAAAACGACATATCCCGCCTTTGCGATTTCATCCACGTAATGAATATATCTTTCGGTAGTGCGATACACATCTGGCGGAATGTACCCGTGGTTGAATACGATGGCAGGCCAGCCGCCTTCAGGAGGTTGTTCATTTGGAATGGTGAGCAGGGCATAAATCTTCAATCCCTCTGAAAGATAATAAGCGTAATAACGATGGTAGTTTAGTCCTTTATCCAACTCTTTTACAATTGTCACCTCACTGCCGGGGTAATCACCTGCGCGCAAGGCCATGATGCTCATCGGATGAGGCACGGGCGTTGCTGTTTGAAGCGGCGTTGAAGTGAGTGTAGTTGTAGGGATGAAAGTATTTATGCTGGATGCAGTGACTGTAGATGCAGTGCTCGGCAGGTACGCAGGCACAGCCGCTTGGGCAGTACATGCTGTTATAAAAAATATCGTGGCCAGAATTACCAATAAAGTTTTTTGCATTTTAAGTATTCCTCTAATAATTGTGTCGCTATCGCTCAGCATGACACTTCGTAAGGTCACTTATTAAGAAAACAACAAGAGGCGGTTTATTACCGCCTCTTGTTGTTTTCTCCAAGAACTCCGAGGTCTTTATACCAACTTCGTCGCTGCTTCTGCCTCTCGTAACTTTTCCGTTGCACGAAAGTATTTGAGATAGCGTATCGAGTTCGTATCTTTGCCAAGCAGAAGATCTGTTGCGCGAATTGAACTGCCTAATTTGATCGGGTCTGTAATGGAACAAGTAACGCCTGCTTGAATAGCCAAAGCCAGGAATGAGCTGTTCACAGAATGGCGATCGGGCAGGCCAAACGAAACGTTGCTCGCGCCTAGGCTCATATTTACGCCATATTCCATTCTGATTAATTCAATCGCTTTCAAGGTCACTGTTGCAGCCAGACTGTTATGTCCCACAGTCATTACCAGCGGGTCGATAATAATATCTTCAATCGGAATCCCCATCTTTGCGGCTCGTTCGATGATCTTACCCGCCGCTCCGAGACGACCCTCGGCTGTGGGCGGGATGCCCTCATCGGCAATCGTCAACCCGATGACAGCCGCGCCTCTTTCCTTAACAATAGGCAGGACACTCGCCAATTGTTTTTCCTCCCCGTTGACAGAGTTCACCAATGGCTTACCCGGCGCAACTCTGAGACCAGCTTCCAGAATCTTGGGCTCATTTGAGTCGATGCATAATGGTACATCCACAACTGATTTAACCGCTTCCACCACTATTGGGATGATGTCGGCCTCATCGATCTGAGGGTGGCCGACATTCACATCCAAAACATCTGCACCCCAATCTACCTGACGCTTGGCAAGATATTTGACGTAGTCCATATTTTTGTCAACAAGCGCCTGCCCCAGTTTTTTAATGCCCGTTGGGTTGATCTTCTCCCCGATCATCACGAACGGCTTGTCGATGCCGATGATGACCTCCTTGCTATTTGATTTTAGTATCGTATGCATGTGCCCTCCAAAAATATTAAACCTGACAGGTCTCCAAAAACCCACGACAAATAGTAGCCCCATTTCACGCACGAAGCCCTGTTAGCAAAGCTGTGTATGAGACCTGTCAGGTTTGCTTTCTTATTTATTCCTTCAAAAACCTCTTCGCCGTTTCTACCAGCATCGCTGTACCGATTGGCAAAGCCCTCTCGTCGAGATCAAATTTGGGATGGTGGAGCAGATAACCTTCATGACCCTTCTTCTGTACGCCAATCGTGTACATTGCGCCTGGGGCATGTGCCATAAAAGAACCAAAATCTTCTGCGCCGAGGGATTTATGTAATTCCTGCACGTTTTCCGCACCCAGTAAATTCTTGCCTACTTCTTCCATTACTTTTGAGACATATTCATCATTGATCATGGGTGGCGCACCAAGCTCGATCTTAAGTTCATAGTTACCGCCAAGTGCCCTGGCGACTTCAAAAGCGCGCTTCATTTCATCATGGATTTGCTTCTGTGCTTCAGGAGTTGTGAATCGCATGGTTCCTGTCAACTTGATGCTATCGGGAATCACGTTCTCAGTAAAACCGCCATTGATCGACCCAATGCTGACAACTGCAGGGGCAAATGGGTCAAGCCTGCGTGAGACAATTCCATTCAATGCAATGATCACATGCGCGAGAAGAAAGAACGGGTCAACTGTTGTATGTGGATAAGCGCCATGCCCGCCTTTGCCCTGGATGACTCCGAACCATGAATCCACGCCGCCTGAGCATGGCCCGGCGTTGATCGCAATCGTGCCGACAGGCTGAGTCGGGTCTACATGCTGTGCGATGACATAGTCCACGCCCTCCATTGCACCTTCCTCAGACATGCGTACCGCGCCGCTTTTTCCTTCCTCATCCGCGGTTTCTTCAGATGGTTGAAAGAGAAAGCGGATACGACCATTCAACTTTTCCTTTGCGATCAGTTGCGCCGCGCCGAGCGCCATGGCAGTATGTGAGTCGTGTCCACAGGCGTGCATTTTATTTTCCACGGTGGATTTGAATTCAGTATCGTTCAATTCCTGCAACGGCAGCGCATCCATATCCGCGCGGATGGCGACCAGCTTGCCGCCTTCGCCAATATCCGCAACGACACCAGTCTTGCCAACGCCGCGTTTGACGCGATATCCCATCTTCTCCAGTTCATCCGCCACAATCTTTGCTGTGCGATGAACGTCAAAGCCCGTTTCGGGGTGCATGTGAAAATCACGCCGCCATTCAATCAATTCTTCTGTAATTGCATGTGCTTGCTTTAACATAAATACCTCCAAAGTTTTTTACGTTGAGCGGAGGTGCGATTTTTGCACCGCAGTCGAAGCGCTTTTGTTTGTCAACTGCCTGTCCCTCGACTTCGCTCAGGACGTAAGTATTACTTCTTCCTTACCATCTCCCTCTCAGCCGCTGCCATAATTCTATCAAGTTCCTTCTCTTGCTGTGGCTCCAGTGGCGGCACTTGATGTTCGCGCAGAATTTTTTCGGCCATGTCAACGGCATAATCGGCCATTTGTTTTCGTTCCAATTTATCTTCCCAGGTCTCCCATGAGTTGCGTTCTGCAAGTTTTGTGAGCGCCAGTTCGCCCGCACGCAAATGTTTGAGTGTATGTTTTTGACCCAGATAATTTCGCGTGCCATCCATCACGTTGCCGATAATTTCAACTGCAAGATGTTCCGCATCTGCCGATAAACCTGTGCGTAATCGCATCACGCTTCCAACTAGTTCATTGTCCAAAACCATTTGCGCATAAGAGCCCATTACACCTGCTTCCATTTCACCAATGCCAGAGAGTTCATCAGCGCCAGCCAATGCGGGGATGGTGGCGTTCAGTCCGCGCTCGAAGGCGTTTTGGGCATCAAGTGTATGGGCATTCGTTGAAAACCCATACACGTTAACGCTAAACCCGTAAAAATGTCCGAGTTGAATCGTGCCAGCGGAGGATAAGCCCAGTTCCACTCCGCCCCAGATCAATCCCGTGCGTGGCTCTAACATTCCGAGTCGTCCGCAATACACAACACCACAGCCAGGGTTGACGATTTGCGCCAACACAAGCAGCGCAAGAGTCTCGGCGCTTTGCTGCACAAGGCTTCCTGTAATGGTCATTGGTGAAGTTGCGCCGCCCGTTGGGGCAGGAAGATTGGCACAAACGACGCCAGCTTTTGCCATTTCAACAATAGCCGCCGCGGCAGGTTCGTGAATGGTCAACGGGCTGACAGGAGAAAGTGACAGCGTTAATTCATTTGCAGGCGTGCCGACCACTTGCGCCATTTCGACTGCGTACTTTACTTCCTCTGCAAATTGTATGCCAGGCCCTTGCAAAGGCTTGGTTGTGTGGGGGAGTGAATGACGATACATGAAAAGTGACATCAACTCGCCAGGCACATCTTGCGGCGTGAAGAACGGAGTCACCGTGTGACAGTTTGGCAGCGCATCCAAAACGCGGGTGGCGTCGATCACATCCCGATCGGTTGCAATACGCCTTGTACCAGTCCTTGCGTCAAACACATCACGCGCACCGCCCAGGTTATGAAAATATAAATTGCCGCTACCTAATTCATTCACCACACCATTGCGCCCGCGGATCTTTGGGCGTTTGTTTGCTTTTGCAACACAATCCATCACAAGGTCTGCGGGCATGCAGACGCGGTTGCCTTTCAATGTGCAACCTGCCCCAAGTAAGATATCCAAACTTGGTTTATGCGTCCAGATGACACCTACTTCACTCATGATGCGAAGTGTGGCTTCGTGCATGGCTTTTACTTCATCGTCCGATAAAAATTTCAACCTCTCCATACATTCTCCTCTTATGCTCTTGCCCTTTGCCCGAAGCAATCTGTACTATATTGACGAGATTACTTCGTCGGAAAGAGCTTCCTCCTCGCAATGACGCATGTTACTCTTCCAACACCTTCGCTAAAAATTCCACACGCTTTACTTCTGAATCAATTACATTCTCCATATCCAAAAACGAATGCCCTTCATTTTTGTACAAAAGCAACTCAATTTCCTTGCCTAGTTCGATCAATTTATCACGCGCATCGGTGGATTCCGATGCGGGACAGCGCGGGTCGTTCTCTCCGCAGATCATTTGCACGGGCGCGTTTACTTTATCCAGAAAGAAATAAGGTGAACGCGCGATCCATAGCTCGCGATTATCGTCAGGGTCACCCATGTTTTCGATGTTCCAATGTTGCAGGTCTTCTCGTGAATTTTTATGTGATTTCAACCAATTCAAGAACGGCACCACTGCCGAGCCAACCGCCCATAATTCGGGATACATCGTCATACAAGTCATCGTGAGATAGCCGCCATGGCTTCTCCCTGTTACGCCAATTTTGTTTTTGTCAGCCAGTCCATTTTCAACTAAGTATTTCACACCCGCCGCGCAATCGTCTGTGTCTATGCCGCCCATATCGAAGCGACTTGCGTTTTGCCACTTCTTTCCGTAGCCCGTTGAGCCGCGATAATTTGGCGCGAGCACCGTCCAGCCGCGCGAAGCCATATGACTCATGATCGGATACCACAAAAATTGGAACAACCAATTCGGCCCACCATGAATATTTATTACCGCACGTTTGCTATCCTTCGCGCGATACAACAATGCGGGCACTTGCACGCCATCTTTGCCTGCATACCAAACCTCTTCAGGCTGAATAAATTCCTCATTTTGTAATTCTTCAGGCAATGAATTTGTTAATTGTTGTGTTGTACCATCTTCAAGATTTATTTTCCATAAGTCACATGGATGTTGCGGGTCTTCATACAGAATTACAACGCCATCAGCTGTGAACTGCGAAAAGTAGTGGACACCATCTCCAACCTTTTTCTCCTTAACTGGATCGCTTCCTTTCTTAAACTGGAAATTGGTTCGTGCCCCTTCAGCATGTACCCACCCGATAATTTCTCCGCTTCGCGACCAGGCAGGTTGAGTATCATCGCCAATGGATTCGTTGACCCAGGTGATTTCCTGAGTCTCAACGTTGAACAACCCAATATCATGCCATTCATCATTTTCACCGGAGAATGCCAGAAATTTAGAATCAGGTGACCATGCAGGGTTTTGTGCATTTAAAAGTTGACCGTTCAATTTAAGTTGTGTTGTATGTACTTTCATACCTTTGCGTGGACGATTGATTGGCATGACATAAATGCTTCTGTCACTGGCTGTCGACTCGGCTTCACTTGCGATCCATTGGCCGTCTGGTGACCAGGTCACATCCCAGCAGGGGTGAAATACATTTTTCAACAACCGCCCCGGAGTGCCATCAGTAGGGAGCAGGTGTAATGCAAACTGGCCGTGCTTATCTGAAAGCACGGCCAGCATTTTTCCATCCGGTGACCAGGAGAAATTCGGCTGATGCGCGTAGGCAATATTGGGCGTTAAGTCTGTTGAGATATTTGTTTTAAGATCATAAAGCACAATGTGATAAGACTCATGGCCATCGAGATCAAGCGCATACGCAAGCATTGAGCCATCGGGAGAAAATTGAGGCGAGAACTTGGCTCCTTTTATTGCGGAGTCCAACGTCTCCAGACTTTGGACTGGATCACCTTGTGCAAAATCGGGAGATTTCGCACTCCAACTCCATAATTCCCACTTTCCCGTTTTGTTCCACGAAAAGATAATTTGTTTTTCATCAAGCGAAATGGCGAATCGTAATTCATTATCTATATGAGGGACGCGGAGAAGTTGGGAGAGGTTGAGCATAATTAAGCAGGTTGAAAATCCTCTATCATTGGCAGGTGTTCGAGTCCTGCTTTTTTGGCGAGGTCCAAAACAAAAGCGTGGAGTTCAGCCTCTTTAGCAGGATCAAGTTCAGGTCGCTTGTAAGAGGCGAGGATTTCCTTCACGCGGATTTTTGCACGAGTGAAAGTATCCATCGAGCCTGTTTCCTTCCAGCCGCGCATCGAGTCGCGATCGATCACTTTACCGGGCATGTGCTGTTCCTTTTGGAAGAGCTGCATGGTAATGCGTTGTTTTAGGAAATCGCCGCCTTTGAAATTGATGCCTTCATAAAAACCTGTGGCAAGCGTTTCGGTATGAATCTTCATTCCTTGTACCATGCGTTTTGCCATCGCAATGCTTTCCGCGTCGATGACGAGTTTTTCAGGGCTTTGACAAAGGAGAGAGTCTAACATGCCTGATCCAGAGATCATATTGATGCCGCTCAATGCGCCGATCATTGCGCCCATGCCGCTTTCGAGACCAGCCTGCATATCCATAACTTTCGATTCGGTTGCGCCGAGGTAAGCATGAGTCGGCAAGCCAAGGGATTTGCCGACCTGCGCGTAAGACGAATCGATCATGGCGGTTTCCACTGAACCGAACGGCGTGCTGCCTTTACGCATATCAAAAGTTGAAGGAGCGCCGCCCCAAACGATGGGGGAGCCAGCCTGTGCAAGTTGATGAATTGCAATGCCTGAAAGACATTCCGCGGCGTGTTGTGTGACTGTGCCGAGCAACGTCACCGGGGCGGCAGCGCCCGCGAGTGGCATGGAGACAATTTCAGCAGGCACACCCGCATGGGCCAAAACCATCAAGTTGCCTGCGCCAAAGTTTGACCAGATCAGCGGAGGCGACGGACAAACATCGAAGACTGCGCGTGGTTGCTCACGTAATTTTTCGCGCCCGCCTGCAAAAATGGCGAGCATATCGATCATGTGGTGCACGGTCGTGTTGGTAAACGCGCCCGTAACAATGGGTTTCTTTGAATACAACATGACCAGATACAAACGATACAGGTCATGCAATTCCCTTGGCACATCGTCACAAACAACGGCCGTGGATTGCGCGTCGTATTGAGGCAGGCTTTCTGCCACTTTTATGACGCGGATCAAGTCTTCAGTTTCGGCAGTTTTATGCTCAAGTGTCTCTGGGATGAGGACGGAGATTCCAGAGGAACCGGGGTCAAACTGAACAGCATCGCCTCCGTACTGGACCTTGGGATTGCCATCGTAATCATATAGATTGAACTGGCGAGGAACAGTCTCCAGTGCCTTGTGGACGATTTGCTCCGGGATCTTGACGATCATCGTCTCTTCGTCCACCAGCGCGCCTGCGTCATTGAGCAGTTGCCTTGCTTCGGCATTTTGCACTTTGATGCCAGGTTTGATCATCAATTGATATGCTTCTTCAACGATGCGCCCGATCAGTTCATCATCGAGCAAAGATAGTTTGGGTTGCATGGTGCGCCTCCTGGGTAATAGAGTTATGAGATACGAGAGATGAGTAACGAGAAGTGAGTAATGAGCTGCAAGATCGCCTTGTTACCCGTAACTCGTTATGTATCGCTTGGTGTTCGTCGCATCCATCTCCGATTGCCCAGGCCGCGCAGATTTATGCAGGCTGAAAGTCTTCCAGTATGGGCAATTGTTCGATGCCAGCTTTTTTGGCGAGGTCCAAAACGTAAGCGTGGAGTCGGCTGGTTTGAGCAGGGTCAAGTTCAGGTCGACGGTAAGAGGCGAGTAATTCGTTCACCATAACCTTTGCGCGGCTGAAAGTGTCCAGGCTTCCATTGGCTTTCCATGCGCGAGTTGAGTCGCGGTCAATTACGTTGCTCGGCAGGTGCTGTTCCTCGCGGAAAAGCTGCATGGTTATCCGCTGCTTGAGGAAGTCGCCGCCTTTGAAATTGATCTTGTCGTCATAAAAATCTGTTGCGAGCGTTTCGGTATGGAGTTTGACTCCGCCAAGCATACGTTTTGCCATCGAAATTCCTTCGGCATCTATCACAAGTTTTTCCGCGCTATGACAGGCGAGGAAATCCAACATGCCTGAACCTGAGATCATGTTGATGCCGCTGAGCGCGCCGATCATGGCTGAGATTCCGCTTTCGAGCCCGGCCTGTGCATCGACGAGTTTTGAATCCGTTGCGCCGAGATAGGTATGCGTGGGCATGTTAAGAGTCTTAGCAACTTGTGCGTAAGAACAATCGAGCATGGCGGTTTCAACTGCGCCCATCGGGGTTGCACCTTTTCGCATGTCGAAGATGGCTGCCGCGCCACCCCAAACGATGGGTGAGCCCGCATGCGCAAGTTGATGGATGGTGATGCCCGCCAGACATTCAGCCGTGTGCTGCGTGATCGTACCCAGCATGGTGACCGGAGCCGCCGCACCCGAGAGGGGAACAGATACGATTTCCGCTGGGATGCCTGCACGTGCAAGGGCGATGAGATTTCCTGCACCAAAGTTGCTCCAAATAAGCGGTGGCGCGGGGCACACATCAAAGATGGCACGAGGCTTTTCTCTTGCGGCTTCCTTGCTGCCCGCAAAAATCGCGAGCATATCGATCATTTCCTGAACGGTCTTATTTGTAAATGCGCCTGTGACGATGGGTTTCTTTGAATGCAGCAATACAAGATACAGGCGGTATGAGTCTTGAATGTCTTTTGGGACATCATGGCATATAACGGCAGTAGATTGCGCGTCATATTGCGGAAGTTGTTCTGCTACCTTGAGCAGACGGATCAGGTGTTCAGTCTCAGTAGTGTCATGCTCCAAGGTTTCAGGGTTGAGCATGGTGATGCCTGACGAGCCTGGGTCAAAATGGACTGAGTCGCCGCCATAATGCACTGTAGGGTTGCCGTCATAATCGTAGAGATAAAACTCGCGCGGCACGCTTTCGAGCGCTTTGTGTACGATCTGGGCGGGAATCTGCGCCACTTGAGTATCTGAGTCAATTTTTGCGCCAGCCGCCGAGAGCAAGTCCCTTGCTTCGGGGTTCTGAACTTTGATGCCAGGTTTAAGAAGAAGTTGATAGGCCTCTTCCAAAATACGGGCGATCATCTCGTCACTTAGGAGAGTAAGTTTGGGTTGCATAAGACACCTCTAATGAGATACGAGTAACTAGTAATAAGATTTGGGAGTAAGTAATAAGAGGTGAGACGCAAGATGAGTTCGTTAATGTATGGTGATAAGTATTGAGTCTCGTATCTCGTCGCTCGTTACCTATCACTTATTCCCTATTACTTCTCAACAGACTTTATGATCTTGTCAAACTCCTTGCTGATCTTTTCATCCAGCGGATCGGGTTGATGTTCTTTCAATATCTTGCGGGCTTTGGTGAGAGCCCAATCACGGGCATCATCTTTTTTGGTTTCCCATTCAGAGTATGGGCGGCGATCCATAAATTTGGGCATGAATAATTCACGCATATGGTTACGGGTATGTTTCTGGGCGAGGTAGTGGCCGCCGGGCCCGACTGCTGCAATCGATTCCATGGCGAGCGTTTCATCGTTGACTTCAATGCCCTGCATCATCTTATGAACGATGGAGAAGATCTCGCAGTCCATCATCATCTCTGCATAAGACCAGATGCGGCTGCCGTGCAGGAATCCGCATCCGAGCAGCATATCGGACATCACCACACTAGCCATGAAACTGGACATTGCGCCTTCGAGCCCTGCCTGCCAGTTTGGTTCTTTCGCGCCAGTGGCAAATGCACCCATTGATAGTGGAATGTTGTAAAAGTCCGCGAGCACATTGGTTGCCGCGCCAAAGAGAAAGTCCTCTGGGCCGCCACCTGTATATGCACCCGTGCGAAGGTCAGATGCGGTTTGCGCCGCCGCATAAAAGACGGGCGCGCCCGGATATGCAAGTTGTAAAAGAGCCGTTCCCGCGATCACTTCCGCGTTTCCAACTGCAAGATTGCCAGCCATGGTTGTGGGGCCAGTAGTGGCGCAAGCTGCCATGGTCATAAAGCCAGTTGGGATCCCAACTTCTGCGGCTAATAGCGCTGCGTCAAGCGAGCCGCCATCATGTCCAAGTGGGGGAGCCGTGCATTGCATCAGCGAAAGGACTGGCCGCTCGCGGAGCTTATCTTTTCCGCCAACGATCAGTGCAGCCATTTCAATCGCGGCTTTTGCCTCTTCCACGTTGTAAATGGACTCGGTCTGCACGTGTTTGGTAGAGTTCTCCCAAACAGCTTTTACTTCATGCAGCCCGCGTGCTTCTGCGGGTGTGTCTTGTGCAGAGACGGGAACCCAGTGGAATGCAACTTCTTCAGTTGCATCAGCTACTCGGACAATGTCACGAACATCCTGCAAACATGAGGTGCGCTTTTCGCCAGTGTTGATGTCGAGTACTTCTACACCGCAACCATCGGTTCCAAGGTGGACGTGGTTTCCATCCAGTTGTAAATCCTGCTGCGGGTCACGCGCTGCAAGTTTGTATGCAGGCGGAGCTTTCTTGAGCGCATCTTCGATGATCTGCGGCTTGACACGCACGATCTTCTTTTCGTAGTTTACGTCTGCGCCATTGGCTTCCCAAATTTCCAACGCACGTTTGGATGGAAACCTCACGCCGACTTTTTCAATGATCTCTAAAGTGGCATCGTGGATCTTTTGTACATCTTCAGTTGTTAAGATTTCAAGTTTCAGCTTTGGATTGCTGATCGTTTTTATATTCTTATAAGACATAGGGCCCTCCCGAGGCTTATGTCTCTCTTCTCTCTGAGCTGGTACTAACGTTTATTGATCTGCCTTCCCTACCAATTCCTTCGCAACCTTTACCGCACCAACAGCATCTTCAGAGTAGCCGTCGGCTTTTATTTTTTGAAACCAGTCACGGGTGATTGGAGCGCCGCCAACCATCACTTTGATGCGTGGGCGCAGACCTTCCTTATCCAACTCTTCGATCACTTCACGCTGACGAACCATCGTGGTGGTGAGCAATGCGCTCATGCCGATGATCTGCGCATCAATTTCAATCGCTTTGCCAATGATATTTGCGGCAGGCTGATCCACCCCGAGGTCAGTCACTTCAAAGCCAGAGGCGCTCAACATTGTGCCAACCAGGGTCTTACCGATCTCGTGGATGTCGCCTTCAACGGTGGCGAGTACAACGCGCCCCATCGTTTCGCGAGCCTCACCTAATTTGAGTAATTCAGGTTCCAGTACCGCAACTGCGGCTTTCATCGCCTCACCCGCCATCACCAATTCAGGGAGAAATGCTTCACCTGCCCCGAATTGATCCCCAATATAATTCACGCCCACCACAAATCCATTCGTGATCGTTTCCAATGGGTGCATATTCAATTCGATGGATTTTTTCGCAAGATCAACAGCGATTTCCGATTCCCCGTCTATAATGCTTTGCGCCATCTGTTTATATAGTTCTTCCGACATACTGCCTCCTGTTTCATTTTGATTTCTTTATCCAATGGGATACTTGCTTTTCTTTTTCTCTTAACATTTTCGCAGGGATATTGAGATATTCCTCCAGCCACTTGCCGGAGTCCATTACATGCTCAATGGAAGCCTGCACGGCTCTGTCTGCATCGCCTTTTTCAAGCGCAACTAGAATTGCGGTATGTTCATCGTGGGTTTGTGCAACGCTGCCCGCAAGCAGTTCAGGTTTGCGGAACAAGGCCTCATACAATAACCAATCGGGGAAGGCATTTGCAACAACAGCATATAACTTGATCAGCAAATCGTTTCCTGATGCTTCGGCAATTGCGGTGTGGAACTCGCGGCTTAATTGACGTTCCAGCGGCATCTCATTCAGCTTTACATGCCTGTTCATTTCATCCATTATCTTTTTCAGCCCCAAAACCTGGTCAGATGTAATGTTCAGCGCTGCTTCTTTGGCAATGATCGCCTCGAGTATCAATCTCAGGCCATACGCCTCCACAATATCCTTGGTGGACATTTCCCGTACACGTACACCTCGATAGGGCACACGTTCTGCAAGACCCGTTGAAACAAGCAAATCAAGTGCTTCTCGGACGGGGGTCATGCTTACGCCCATTTGGCTGGCAATATCCTCCTGCCTGAGCCAGTCTCCGGGCGCATATTTGCCCGCGATGATCTGACGATGCAACGCGTCGTAGATTTCTTCTTTGAGTGGTTTGTGGGTAAGTTCTTTTTCTGGTATTGACGCCATAATTATATATTATATATAATCACCCCTGATTTCGGAAGTGCCTCATGTCATGAAAAATGTCATCGGTTATACTGGGCATATTGGAGACTTCATGTCTGAAATTGATCTCACCCCTCTAGAACCTGCAATTGAAAAATATATTCCTTTGGGCCGCTCCGGGCTGTTGCCAGCCTTGCACGCGGCTCAAAATATTTATGGATGGCTGCCTCAGGAAGTTGCCACTCAAGTTGCGCAAACTCTGCGGGTGCCTCTTGCCGATGTGCACGGTGTGATCGAATTCTATTCAATGTTCTATAACAAGCCTGTCGGTAAAAAGATCATTCGTGTTTGTGTCGACCCAGCCTGTGGATTAAGAGATTCAGACGGACTCTTGCAAAAACTTTGCGAACAATATGAAGTGGAACCGCATCAGACTCACCCGGAGTTGAATCTAACCATTGAGCCGAGTCCATGTCTTGGGCTGTGCGAGCAGGTACCGGCTATGTTAACGACCGAGGGTGATAAGTCCACTGTGTATCTGGGCGCGGAAGAAGCCTTTCGTCCCTTATCCGCTGTGGGTGGCACGATCCGCTTGTTAACCAAAAATTGCGGAAGTGAAACAACATCTCTATCAAAGTATGGACGTTATGAGGGCTTCACCAAAGCCTTGCAAATGAAGCCAGAAGATGTGGTTGCCGAGATCAAAACCTCAGGTTTGGTGGGACGTGGCGGCGCAGCATTCCCAACAGGAATCAAATGGGAGGGTGCGGCCAAGGCGCAAGCCGATCAAAAATATGTCGTTTGCAATGCAGATGAATCTGAACCCGGTACTTTCAAGGATCGCGTCCTTTTGTTGGACGATCCACACAGCACTATTGAAGGCATGTGCATTGCCGCATATGCGATTGGCGCAAGTAAAGGTTATATTTATATTCGCGGGGAATATCCATACATTGTGCCTGTGTTGGAAAATGCACTCGTTGAGGCGCGCAATGCAGGTTATCTCGGTGAAAGATTTGATATTGAAATTCGCGTCGGCGCTGGTGCTTACATTTGTGGCGAGGAGACCGCGCTGTTTGAATCGATCGAAGGGAAGCGCGGATTCCCGCGTGTGAAGCCGCCCTTCCCGACGACGAACGGCTTGTTCGATAAGCCGACTGTTATTAATAACGTCGAAACACTTTGTAACGTCCCGCTTATCCTCTCGAATGGTTCGGTTGAATATCGTAAGCTGGGCACCGAAAAATCACCGGGCCCGAAATTGTTTTGCGTTTCCGGTGACGTGGCAAAACCGGGATTGTATGAGATTCCATTCGGTGTGACCTTGCGTGAACTGCTCAACATGGCCGGTGGCGTAGCCCGCAAGAAATCTCTCAAAGCCGTTTTATTTGGCGGCGCGGCGGGAGCATTTGCTACATCCGAGCACCTGGATGTGAAATTAACTTTCGAAGATTTACGCTCAGTAGGTTTGCCCCTCGGCTCAGGCGTCATCATGGTGTTTGACGAGACTCGTGATCTGCGTGATGTGTTGAAGAGACTTGGAAAATTCTTCGCTCACGAATCCTGCGGCAAATGCTATCCCTGCCAGATGGGTACACAACGCCAGATGGAAATTCTCGATCGAGTGGCTGAAGGCAAAGCTGAAAATGAGGACTTCATCCGCTTGCAAGATGTCGGTTGGACGATGACAGATGCAAGTCTCTGCGGTTTGGGTCAGACTGCGGCGAGTGCTGTATTGTCTGCAATGAATCTATGGCCAGAGATGTTTACTCTGGAATCCGACAGCTTGCTGTCGAAGGGAAAAGACGAAAGTGGAAAGAAAATAACTAAGGCATCCAAAGTGTCCAAGGTATCTAAAGCGTCAAAGGCGAAGTCGAAAACGGTTAAGAAGGTTGTAAAAGCAACGACGAAGAAAAGCAAGGAAACAAAAACCAGGAAAAAGTAAGTTTGACCCTCAACTTTTGACAAACTATAAGGTGAACTCATGACAGTTGCATTAACCATTGATGGACGGGAAGTAAATGCTGAGCAGGATCAAACTCTGCTTGATGTAGCTCGTGAAATGGGCAAGGATATTCCCACTATCTGCTTCCATGAGGCGACCACGGCAAATGCTCTCTGCAGAATCTGCGTCGTAGAGGTGGAAGGGCAGAGAGTGCTCCAGCCTGCGTGTATTGTCAAAGCAGGAGCAAGCATGAAGGTCCAGACTCGAAGCGAAAAAGTCATCCGCGCACGCAGAACGATTCTTGAAATGCTTGCATCCACGATGGATCTGTCCGAAGCTCCTGAAATCCAGCAGATGATGTATGAATATGGTGCGTCAACCAGCCGATTCCCCGATGCCGAACGCAGAGAATCGGAAATCAAAGATGACAACCCGATGTATGTACGTGATTACTCGAAGTGTTTGTTGTGTTGGCGCTGCGTGCAAGTCTGCGCGGAAGATGCGCAATATACTTTCGCGATCAACTTCGATGGGCGTGGGTTTGAAACTCAGATCGGCACATTTTTTGAAAAACCGATTCCGGAAACAAGTTGTGTCTTATGCGGGCAATGTGTTGCGGTTTGCCCAACTGGCGCACTGAAACCGAAGCGCGAATATTTATTGGAACAGGGCATGAGCCCGCAGGAAATTAATGTTTTGAATACCGGAAGGAAGAAACGCAAGAATTAACCGCGAAGAGCGCGAAGGCCGCGAAGAAAAACAGAATATCTTTGCGTTCTTGGCGGTTCGTTTTTGATTTTGGAGGTACGAATGATAAAACCCGACCGAATCGTCACCACCACCTGCCCATATTGTGGGGTGGGCTGTAATTTGGAATTACATATCAAAGATGACCATATCTTTAAAGTCACCTCGCCGTTTGATTCGCCCGTCAATCACGGTAATTTGTGTGTGAAGGGACGCTTTGGCTATGACTATGTCTATCATCCAAAACGGGTGACCACCCCGTTAGTGCGGCGATATTTGCTGGAAGGCCAGCCAAAACCCGAAGGCAGAGAACAAGTCTTTGCCGTAAGTACGGATGGCAAACCAATCTCTAATTCTCTAATCTCTAATTTCTGGGATTGGGTCGAAACCGACTGGGACACTGCGCTCGATATCGTGGCCGATAATCTTATTCGCATTTACAAACGCGATGGCTCGGATGCCATGGCAGTTTATGCCTGCGCCAAAGCCACCAACGAAGATAATTATCTTTTGCAGAAAATGTATCGCGCCATCTTCCGCACGAATAACGTGGATCACTGCACGCGTTTGTGTCACGCGGGTTCCGTGGTTGCGCTTCAGCAGGCCACAGGTTCATCCGCGATGAGTAATACAGCTTCGCAGGTGGTCATGAACGATGTGTTCATTGTGACTGGCTCAAATACCACGGAAAATCATCCTATCATTGGATTGCAGATGAAAGCAGCAGTTGAGAAACATGGCGCGAAGATGATCGTAATCGACCCGCGTCGAATCGAACTTGTTGACTTTGCCGAGTTGTGGCTGCCGCTTAAGCCCGGCACGAATGTGCCGTTGTTTACAGCCATGGCCTATGTGATCGTGGAGGAGAATCTTGTCAACCACGATTTTATCGATGACCGTACCGAAGGCTACACGGAATTCCTTGCAACGCTGGAGGATTTCACACCAGAGTATGCCGAAGAAATAACTGGTGTTCCAGCCGAGGATATCCGCAAGGCCGCGCGGCTGTATGCCAGCGCGAAAAACGCGGCCATCTATTGGGGCATGGGCATCTCGCAACTTTCACATGGCACGGCCAGTGCGCTTGCGCTCATCAACCTTGCGTTTCTCACCGGTCATATTGGCCGCGATGGCACGGGATTAAATCCACTGCGCGGACAAAACAATGTGCAGGGCGCGAGTGACATGGGCTGTATGCCGTTTCATTACCCTGGTTACATGCGCGTTGATAATGATGATAATGCCGCGAAATGGGAAAAGACTTGGAATATCGAGCCCGGCGGGCTTTCGCGCAAGCTTGGTTTGACCACCACTGAAATTTTGAGTCACGCACATGTAGGCGGCATCCGTTCGTTGTTTATCATGGGCGAGAACCCGATGATGTCTGAGCCGAATCTGAATGAAACGCGCAAGCATATGCAGCAACTTGAGTTCCTCGTTTCGCAGGATATTTTCATCAACGAGAGCGGCGCCTTCGCGGATGTGTTCCTGCCTGCCACTCCCTTCGCCGAAAAAGATGGGACCTTCTCCAATACAGATCGCCGCGTGCAACGTGTGCGTGCGGCTCAACCTCCACGCGGACAATCACGAGTCGATTGGGAGATCATCTGCGATTTAGCCCTGCGCCTCGAATCCCGACTTGGAATTGAATCGGCGAAATGGGATTATTCCAACCCCGAAGAGATCCTGCGAGAGATGGGTAATGTGAATTCGGATTATGCCGGCATAACGTATGACCGCATAGATAAAGTTGGCTTGATCTATCCTGTGCCCGATATGACTCACCCCGGCACACCCACCCTATTTAAAGAATCCTTCCCTCGCGGACGTGGAAAATTCCACCCATTAGAATTTGTCCCTGTGATGGAAGAAGCTGATGATGAATATCCATTCATCCTAACTACAGGCCGCGTTCTTGAACATTGGCATGGCGGCACAATGACTCGTAACTCATCCCTCAACGAAGCCTACCCCGAAGCGCGAGTCGAAATGCACCCGGCTGACGCTGAGATTCACGGCATTCGAAACGGCGATGCAGTTCGGGTTACCTCAAGACGCGGTGAAGTTATTCTGCGCGCAACGGTAACCGAGAAAACATCGGTTGGCGTGGTCTTCATTCCCTTCCACTTTGTTGAAGCCGCCGCGAATTTACTGACGAATGATGCGCTTGACCCGCAGGCAAAAATCCCCGAGTTCAAAGCCTGTGCAGTACAGATATTTCCTGCAAGGGAAGATGATCTGGCAAATCCAGATGTGGTTTTGAGTAGAGGAAGATACTAAAAGCAAATGGAGTGGGTTTTCGAAAACCCACTCCATTTGCTTTATTTTGATTTTTTCTTCGGAGTTCTTTTCTTCGCCAACCGACTCTCTAGGTTCTTAATTTTTTCCTCCCACTCTTTTTGGTCACCATATTCTTCTCCGCCCCCTAGTTCAAGATATTTCTCATAATCCACAATTGCTGCAGAATAATCCTTTTTCTTTTCAAAAATTAGTGCGCGATTGATATAAACGCGAGCATCGCCAACATTGAGATCAACTGCTTTGTTGTAATCTGCAAGAGCGCTGTCAAAATCGAGTTTTTTGTCGTGTATGAGAGCACGACCAAAATACGTATCGCTATCATTTTTATCAATGTCAATGGCCTTGTCGAAGTCTAAAATTGCATCATCGAATTTGCCATTTATGCCGTAACTTGATCCGCGCATCATGTAGTAAATAGCGAAGTTAGGGTCGAGCTTAATGGCTTCTGTGTAACAACGAATTTCACTTTCGCTGTTGTCGTTTAACTTAGTTCCTCGTTCAAACCATTCCTGTGCAGTAAGTTGTTCTATTTCTACTGATGGCGCCTGATTGGCAACTGCCATTTGGGTTTCGGTAATTTCTTTGGCGTCTTCCGCTAAAGTGTGCAAATAAATATCTTCAATAGCAACATTCAGAAAACGGTTGCGAAGTTTCTCAAAGCCCGCTTCAACATATTCAGCGACAAGACTCATCCCGTTATAGCCGTTAAGAGAAGCAAGTTTGCCTGTTAGCGCATCTTTGACTGTTAGGTCTCCGAAATCAAAAACCTCCAATATTACGGGAATAATGTTACGCTTTTCACCCATGGCCGTTTCTATTTCCCGCCTAAGCCAATCTCCAGGTTGATTGCATCGTTCCAAAGCCGATGGTGAAAGAATGATAATGAAGTGTGCTCGCGCTCTAATATTTTCAAGAATTACTTTTTCGAAATTCCCGCTATCAATACTTTGATAGTCAAAAAAACATCATACCCGTGGTGGGTGAGGTCTTGATAAATGCAGTATGCCCACGGAAAATTTGTTCTGCGATAACTGATGAAAACGGTTTTTTCGATGCGCCCCATTTGTGGCTCCTTTGAAGGAATTATACAGGCAAATAGAAAAGACCTGACATGTCTTCACGTGATCCTGGCGGACTAGCACCCTTGTCCTCGCAAGCAACTCGGTTAGCCTCGGCGCAGATGAGACATGTCAGGTCTGCTACGAATATTGGGTCTTAACAATATTGTACGGGCGTTTTCGCGGGCGCAGATTATATTTGGAAATCAAGTAAAATAATATCGTTCCCTCATGAAAACCGATCCGTTGCCTCTAATATCAGAAAGACCTGAAGACGACTTGCATGGGGAACTACTTCGCTCGATTGCGAAAAGTCTCATCGGTTTAAGCCTTGGTTTTATTGTATTGTTCTATTTTGCGGCACCGGAATTATTGACCCGTTCCGTTTACGTAGCGGGAACAACCTGCGCCTGCAATGTACTCATCATATGGTTGGTCAATCGGGGAAATCTGAGATTGGCTAGTTTTCTATTAATTGCTTTTCTATGGTCTACCGTTTCAGTGATGGCATTCACGGCAGGCGGGTTGACGGCCCCAATATTTGTCGGCCATCTTTTGGTCATATTGTTAAGCTCCCTGGTTCTGGGAACCTCAAGCGGATTATTCATAGCCCTCCTTAGCATTCTATTTGGATGGCTTCTTGCTTACGCTGATTTACTTGGCCTTTTACCCAGCCCTATTCAATATTCATCCACTGCCAGGCTGATCATTTACGGATTTTTCTTTGTAATAGCATATCTTGTTCACCGGGTTTCGGTGAATACTACTACCAGAGCCATAACGCGAGCGCATCTCACTCAAAGCCAGTATCGAACTTTTTTGGAAAATATCCCCACTGTTACTTATATCAATGATATTTCGGCTGATTCATTGACCACCTACGTGAGTCCTCAAGTTGAAAAATTAGTGGGGTATACACAAGAAGAATTTATACAAGATCCTCTATTATGGAAGAAGCTCATCGTGCCACCTGACCAGGCTTATGTCGCCTCCGAGAACGCGCGCACCAACGAAAGTGGCGAGCCCTTCGTACTTGATTACAGGCTTATTTCAAAGAGCGGCAATATCATATGGGTCAGGGATGAAGCGTTACTGGTTCGGAATGAAAAGGGAGAGCCTGAATATTGGCTTGGGGTGTGGACAGATATCACCGAAAGAAAAATGTCCGAAAAGACTCGTGAAGACGTAGTCCGAACCCTCACGACCCGAACCGCTCAACTGATCACCGCCAGCGAAGTTTCGAGTGCCGCATCCTCGATATTGGAATTGAATGAACTGCTCTCGAAGGTAGTGGAGCTGATCCGCTCTCATTTTGATTATTATTATGTGGGCATCTTTCTGGTGGATGAAAAATTTGAAATGGTTAATTTGCGTGCTGCAACCGGGGAAAGCGGAAAACTAATGCTGGCCGCAAAACATTCGTTGATGATCGGGAATACATCCATGGTGGGTTGGTGCGTGGCAAATAACCAGGCCCGCATTGCTTTGGATGTGGGAAAGGATAACGTACACTTTAAGAATCCACTCCTGCCGCTTTCCCGTTCTGAGCTGGCTCTGCCTCTTCGAACGCACGGAGAGGTGATCGGAGCCATGACCATTCAGTCTGAAAGGGAAGCTGCATTCACAGATGCAGATATTACTGCGCTGCAAACCATGGCAGACCAGGTTGCCAATGCCATTGAGACTGCCCGTTTATTCGATGAGCGTTCTGACCTGATCGATGAGTTGGAGTCGAAAAATGCCGAACTGGAACGCTTTACTTATACTGTTTCGCATGATCTTAAATCTCCGCTTGTCACCATTCGTGGTTATCTGGGTTACCTCAGGCGCGATGCTGAAAAAGGTGATTTTTCGCGCTTTGACGATGACATAACCCGGATCATCAAAGCGGCAGATACCATGCAGACCCTCCTGAAAGACCTGCTCGATCTTTCAAGGGTAGGCAGAATTATTAACCCATCGGAAAATGTTGCATTTGAAGACCTAGTGAAAGACGCCCTTGATCTTACGCTGTCTCCATCAATGGCCGAAAACATAAAGATCGAAATTCAACCCTCACTCCCGGTCATTCATTGTGATCGAACGCGGGTAATTGAGGTCTTACAAAACCTGCTCTCCAACGCCATCAAGTTTATGGGTGATCAGCCGCATCCCACCATATGCATTGGCACAAGTGGCTTTGATGAAGAATCGGGTTTTCCAATATTTTTTATTATGGACAATGGGATTGGTGTCGACGCAAAATACCATGAACAGATATTCGGTCTCTTCAACCGTTTAAATCCCGATAAGGAGGGCACAGGCATAGGGCTGACGCTGGTCAAGAGGATTGTCGAAGTACATGGCGGGCGCATCTGGCTTGAATCAGAAGGGATCAGTAAAGGCAGCGCATTTTATTTCACGCTTCCTCAAGCATAAACAAGACCAACTCATGACAGCAAAATATCTTGTTCCCTTATCTGAAATTCGACGCGAGCATATCGTGCTGAGCTCGCGCTTCATTGCCACGCTCGCACCTGCTTTTTCCATAGACGAGGCGCGGGCGTTTATTGCGCGCATCAAAAAGGAATTTGCAGATGCGACCCATAATGTGCCTGTCTACATCATCGGCGGCGGAAATACGGTGACGGAATATTTTTCGGATGATGGCGAACCGGGCGGCACTTCGGGTAAGCCTGCTCTGGCGGTCCTACGTGGCAGTGGACTTGGCGATGCGGCGCTTGTGATCACACGATATTTTGGCGGCACTTTGCTTGGCACTGGCGGGTTGGTAAAAGCCTATACTGAGTCTGCGCAGTCAGTGGTCAATGCTGTGAAGCGGGGGAGGAGAGTCCCTGTTCAGGTGGTCATGCTCGCGATCCCATATAATCTGCTGGAACGCGTGCGCCTGTTGACAACTCGTCAGCATGGCGAAATTCTTAGCGAAGAATTTGCGGGGGATATAACCATGACGATGCAATTTCCAGTTGAAAGTTATGATGCGTTCCAGAACGAACTGCTTGAACTCTCGGCAGGGAAGCTGAAACCTGAAGTGATTGAGTCAAAAGACTCCATCATCGCCGTTGTTTAGCTTTTTGTAACGGTTTATAATAAATGCAATAGCTTATATCTTAACTCAAGTTGCCACCTTGACATAAAAAATGTGTCACCCTGAGGGAGCGCGTTCGTCGCGACCGAAGGGTCTGCGTTTATAGTGTCAGAGATGCTTCGGGGCGAAGAGCGCCCCTCAGCATGACACGACGAGAGTATAGTAGCAACTTAGGTTATCTTGTTATTGTTGATAACGAAGTGTAGTCTTTAGTGGAGTTGGTATGGAACAACCTAGCTGGATCGGGCGGACTCTAAGTGGACGCTATAAGATCGATGCCTTGCTTGGCCAGGGTGGTATGTCTGCGGTCTATAAGGCCACAGACCCAAACCTCAAACGTGTTGTTGCTGTCAAATTAATCCATTCACATCTATCATCAGATCCAACTTTTATTCTTAGGTTTGAGAGCGAAGCCTCCGCAGTGGCCAGCCTGCGGCATTCTAATATCGTGCAGGTCTATGATTTCAATAACGATAACGGCGTGTATTACATGATCCTGGAGTTCATTCCCGGGGAAACACTTCAGGATCGCATGAAACGCCTTGTATCTGAAAACCGTAATTTGCCCCTTGAAGATATCTTGAATTTTACAATCAACATAAGCGACGCGGTAGGCTTTGCTCATCAGCGCGGCATGGTTCATCGCGACATCAAACCTGCAAACATTATGTTGGATCCGCAAGGTCAGGCTATTCTGATGGATTTCGGCATCGTAAAAATTCTTGGCGAGAACCACACATCCACTGGTGCAGTGGTCGGTACCGCACGCTATATGTCACCGGAGATCATTCGCGGCGAGGTCGCCGACCATCGTTCAGATATTTATTCCCTGGGTATAACTCTATACGAGATGTTGAGCGGACATCCGCCATTTGTTTCTGATTCCGCCATGACGTTAATGATGATGCATTTAAATGAGCCCGTGCCTGATGTGCGCAGTTTCAGGTCGGATGTTCATCCTTCTATTGTGGATATTCTTGAAAAGTGCCTCGCCAAAGATCGCGAAGATCGCTACCAATCCGCTGCGGAACTTTCCATAGACCTGCGGCGTGCACTGGCTTATATTGGCGGGCAGGCTACCTATATTCGAGTGAACCCGGAGCCCAGGGTTGTCACCGCTCGTGGACTGGAGACAAAAGCAGTCGGTCTGACTCAAGATAAGCCTGCCTCTGTCCAAGCAGCATCTGCCACGCCTCTGCCTTATACGCCCAATACGTCAACTACATCTTCCACCCCCGCCAGTTCATCAGGTTCTTTTAAATTGCTGCGGGTGTTTGGTATCGGTCTCATTGCCATTACATGCTTTGCGATATCCTTCTTCCTAGGCGGCATGCTTTTCGATACAACACCATCCCAACAGACTGGAGAACCTCCACAAACTGCCCAACTAGGGGCAGTGCCGATCATCACTGAATATCCTAGCGCCCCTGTAATTGCACCTGAAATCGCCGTATCATTGGCTACGGCCACGCCCAGGGGACCCTATGTCGTCATCACATCCATCAGTCTTCAAGACATTACTTATGTAGTGGATTACGAAGTTCATGATTTTACTGACTCATTACACGTCCATATGTTTTTTGATACGGTTCCACCTCAACAGGCAGGTTCGCCCAGCTCTGATACATGGAAGATGACGTGGGGAGAGTATGGAGATCCCCCATTCACGCAGTATCTAATTGCAAACCGCCCCCGAAGCGCATCACAGATGTGCGCACTGGTCGCCAATACCGATCACTCGATAATCCTCGGCAGCGGCAACTGTGTACATTTACCCTAAAACTTATGGACGAATCAATTAAACATCGGACAAATCGCGGCATAGCCGTAGCGTTCTAGAAAGGAGCTTTTGAAAGCAGTCGAATTCAACTGGTTCAAGAAACGATCAGCTAGTTCAGGGAGCCGTGCT
>NZ_JBXMTI010000094.1:0-14470 GCF_057083605.1 Candidatus Villigracilis sp.
ATCCCCTTGATCGGGGAATTTTGATTCATACCGCCACAAGTTTTCGGAGAAAAGCCATTGCCATCTCTAGTTTCAATCCCCTTGATCGGGGAATTTTGATTCATACAACAAAGGAGAAGAAAAGATGAAAAATGCAGTGTATTTGTTTCAATCCCCTTGATCGGGGAATTTTGATTCATACTTTGATGCATCTCCCCGAATTAATAAGGGAAGATGAAGTTTCAATCCCCTTGATCGGGGAATTTTGATTCATACTGTCGACGGCGCTACAATCTTTAGATTGTGTGATGTTGGTTTCAATCCCCTTGATCGGGGAATTTTGATTCATACATGATTCCGATACGGAAAAATGTGTTAAATTTACCTTAGTTTCAATCCCCTTGATCGGGGAATTTTGATTCATACGCAAAGCAATGGGGGGTAATCTTGGAAACCATCTTCTCGTTTCAATCCCCTTGATCGGGGAATTTTGATTCATACTTACCGACGGCATATATCGTGTCATGTCGCTTGACGAGTTTCAATCCCCTTGATCGGGGAATTTTGATTCATACAAGGATTTGGACAAGACGCATCGCGTTTGCCATATCAGTTTCAATCCCCTTGATCGGGGAATTTTGATTCATACCCGTGGAGGACATCCTTGCCGCGGCTGCCGACTGACATCGTTTCAATCCCCTTGATCGGGGAATTTTGATTCATACCCTCCTACAGCATAAAACTGTATTGAAGGAGAAAAAAAGTTTCAATCCCCTTGATCGGGGAATTTTGATTCATACGAAACTGGATGAAGAGCGCAAACGGCGACTTGCCCAAGTTTCAATCCCCTTGATCGGGGAATTTTGATTCATACGCGTTTGCCGACGAAGGCCACTGCCTTGTTGGTGAGTTTCAATCCCCTTGATCGGGGAATTTTGATTCATACATCCGTCACAATGACCTCCGGAGGGCAAATCATCACAGTTTCAATCCCCTTGATCGGGGAATTTTGATTCATACGGAATACTACTTCTTGTCAGTTCAGGTTCGCATGAAGTGTTTCAATCCCCTTGATCGGGGAATTTTGATTCATACCCCCAGTGCCGGATTCGAACGAGGCAATTCTATTATGTTTCAATCCCCTTGATCGGGGAATTTTGATTCATACTCTGGCTTTTTAATCGCCACAAATCAAATCTAAACGCATTATATCACTACTTATCTCCTGCTTGTACCAACTCTGCGAACCTCAGTGACAGCAAACGAAAGTTCATGCAAAACTCGAATAAGACCGTTGGAAACCATCGCTCTCAATCGCTTGTAAACTCGCCCAAACTCGTTCAATCGCAATGGATCGGAATTTGCGAACGGTATCGGCCTGTATGCGATCTTCTTCACAGCTTGCAGGGTTTGCATTTTGCAATCGATTTTCGTACAATGCGATTCATCAAGGATCATATCGTATGCCATCCAGATCTGAATTATACCCGGCTGTTTATGTCATCTTCACACTTTTGAGTGCCATTCGACAAGGTATTGAGCGCAAAAATATCTGGCGTGAATTTCGCAGGCAGAAGATCGTACTAAAGCCGCGCCTGGCATTTTGGCTGGCCATATGTCAGGAAGCTGGGTTGGTTGATAACTACGAGAATCAATTAAGAGTTTCACGCCATGCTCGCGCCTGGCTGAACAAAACATCTGAAGAGCAAACCTTTCATCTGATCGACTCGTGGCAGAATGCGCCAAAGAACAAAAAAGCGCGTCAATTTCGCAAAAAGCTGTTATGGAAATTAAAATATGATAAACCGCTCACAATGAAGGATTTGAGCATGGTCAACGGGGTGGAAGCATTAGGTTTATACAAGGAAGGTCACCTTACTAAATGGGGTGAATTCTTTATCAAAGGCGAAGGCAAACTGCTCGCCCCAAAACTAAATGGACCCTGTAAAATCCATGACGGTCAATTCATCGCATCCCTTCCCCAGCATATTGATCTTTTATGGGAGTTCGAAAAATACCTGCGACCTATCGCCCCAGGTAAATATCCCCTCACCAAACGGGCTCTACATTTTTACAAGAATGATCCCATTATTCTGGTAGAACTGATGGAGAAAGGCTTGCAAGCAAAAATACCTGAACACACGAAAGCATTTCTTCTGAGGCAGCCCTCCATTCGAGTTGCCGAAGGCATCATGCTTGAGTTCTCCTCTCCTGCCGAGTTGCAGCAATTGCGCCGTCAACCGGCCTTTAGAAAATATATCGATGAATTTCTTTCCCCTCAGCGCGTGCTGGTTTCCAACCAAAAAGCAAACATGCTTTTTAAAATGCTCAAGCGTCGAGGAGTATGTATCAATATTCACGAGGAACAGCCTGAGGCGAGACCGAAGCGTACACACTTTCCTCACACTCCCAAAAATATGCTGCAACCTGTCGGGAAGAGCCTCCCCAAAGTGGAAATCATCGAAATGTACCAACACTGGGGACTGGCTTTAGATATTTGGTATCGCGCGCCAGGTTTCCCTGCCGAACAACGGCGCATAACGCCACTCTCTATTGAAAAGCGCGGCGAGCATATTTTTGTGATCGCCTACTGCCAGACTCGCCGTGCTCAAAGGATGTTCCGCCTGGACCGCATGGAAGTGCCGGGGACATATTAGTCTCGCGACGACACCATTTATCTTCCCATTTTCCCTTTCACCCATAGAACCGTCGCTGCCACGACCAATGCTAGAAAAAATACACGGCGGCTCTTCTTCACAAACCAGAACATGAAACCTGGTAACTCACCAGGAGGCAATGCCCCGGATTTGATGTCTTTGATAATATTGAGTAATTCACGCATGATATTTTCCTTTCTTCGGGCACATACTATCCAGATTCATTGCAGGATAAAAATACGCTCATCCACTGTTCGCACATCACCAAGCCGTTCAATACGTTTCACATCTTCCGCGCCTAGAAAATAGAAACGGATACTGTCTTCCCTGTCGCTCAATTTCCTTAACCGTTTGCGGAGGTCGTCGATCTCGCGCGGTTTGAGGTTGCACTCAAATACGCTGTACTGTACGCGTGTGCCAAAGCCCTCCAAAGTTTTCATCACCTTGTAGCGGCGACGGTTGGAGCGAATATCGTAACTGACGACAAGGAACTGCGTGTTCATCCCTCATCCCTACCCTTCCCCCAAATCAGGAGCAGGGAATTAGCGGACTGTAAAAGGCACATATTCACTCACCTCGCCAAGGATCAAACGCGCCATAGCCTGGGCTTGCATTTGAAAGATATTCCGATATGAAACCTGCTGACTTTGGTAGCTGAACATGGATTCATCATTAACCCGGTTTTCATACATGGCAATGATTTTTTCACGCCCACTGCCGGCCAGATAGACCGCGTGAACACTGGCACGCGGTTCCTCGTTTTCATCACGTTCGCTTTCTTTTTCGGAAAGGTCCACCTGCTCAAAATCGTCAAAGGAGACAAGGGGACGGTTCACTGCCTCAAGGACAATTGAATCAGCTACGATGGGGCGGAACTCTTCCATGAGATCAAGCGCCATTGAAGGACGGCCATAATCAATAACATGGAAGAAGCCAAGATAGGGATCGAGCCCGATCAGTTCACAGGCAGTAGTCATATCGCGCAAGATCAGTGAATACACAAAAGATAGCAGGGCATTCACCGGGTCTGGTGGTGGGTAATAAGCGCGTCGGTCAAAATTCCATGAACCGCCTTCAGACGGCGGGCGAAGCAACCGCCGCAGTAAACCAAAATACTCTTTTGCCGCCTGACCTTCCATGCCGCGCAATTGATCAGCATCCTGCGAAGTTCCCACGCGCTTTAGCATATCGTCCATTGCGGATAAAGCCCTGCCGGCCCAATCTGCTTGTTCTGCGTGGCGCTGCACCACAGCACGCTGATTGATGATCTTGCCGCGCACAATATTCTGGGACGCCTGCAGGGCAAACAGCGGGTCAGACGCAACGAGGGATTGCTGGTGGCGCAAGCGGCCATGCTTATGCTCTGGGCCAATCATGCGCGAAACGTATTTTCCTGTTCCAGTTAGATAGACCACATCCACACCGTTGCGGGTCAACGCGTGAAGCGCTGAAGTAGAAATACTTACGCCGCGTCCCATCAAAACGACCTGGTCAATTTTGATCAGAGGTACAGCTTCCAAAACTTCCTCGCCGCGCTTCACCAGCAGGCGATCATGGTCTTTGTGCAATTGCGCACCGGGTTGGGTTAAATAAAGTGTAGACATATTTTTCTCCTTTTCTTTATGTCGTTGCGAGGCAGGCACTTGCGCTTCCTGCCGAAGCAATCTCCTCGGAATCGGAGATCGCTTCGCTAAGACCGCTCGCAACTAGGTGTTACTTAATCACAGATCCAAGCCATTCCAATTGCTGATCAGGCGACAAAATGCGAGTCTTGGACGTGTTGGCTTTCAAATGAAGGCCTGCCAATGATCGCAGCGCATCGTTATATGCCACCTCTGCCTTCTCCTGTGTCGGGCAAAGGATGACCCAGTCATCTGCAAAACGCGCCAGGTGATGCCCCGCATTTGAGATGTTTACATCGAAGGGGTGTAAATAGATATTCGCAAGTAATGGTGAAAGCGGACTGCCCTGTAATACACCCACAGGTGCGGGGCCTGCCTTGCGGTTCATAAAATATGCGGTCACAGCTGCCGCAGCCGCCAACCCTGCAAAACCACCCACTGCCATTGCATTTTTCTTCAACAACCGCCTGCCCACCGGGGATGAAACAGCAGTCTTCAAAGCAGAGCCAGCCTTTGTGAAAATCCCTGAAGCGCGATTGCGAAGAAAACCCACCCCAAACATCATGCCGCTGACAAGAGTCTGGCGAATGGCATTCCTTTTCAATTGTGAGACGACAGCATCTCTTTCAGGGTATGGAGAGGCCAGGTTGGCTGGACCAGGCTCAGTTGAGTATGAGGCGGGGTCTTCATCATAGTAATATCCACCATAACGGGCATATGGATCCGCCCGCTGAGCAAAGGATTCAAGCACCCATTCAAAGCCTTGTTTTGCATAGCTCTTTACATTCTCAACACGTGTGGCAAATTGCATATCCACATTTTGAGGCGGGCCCATCTGCATGACGCCTACATCGAGCCAATTTTGTAAAAGCTCAATTGCGCGGGCATCCTTGATCTTATGTTTGAGAAACATTAGCAGCAGGTCATGGTCAAGCGTATCGAAACAGGCGGCAATATCGCCATCCACCACCCAGCCATTTTGAAGCGCGCGCATTTTCTGCACATGTGTTATGGCCTGGTTTAGTGAAATGCCGGGGCGAAAACCAAAACTGCACGGAAGGAAATCAGGCTCCCAAAGCGGTTCCAATACCTGTTGAGCTGCGCGCTGCGCCACGCGGTCACGCACTGAAAGAATTGCCAGTACACGCTGTTGACCATTGTTCTTTGGAATGGAAAAATAAGACGGCGGTGTGGGCTGATACCTGCCCTTCACGAGCATGTCATGCAGGACCTTGATCTGCGTAGTGAGGTCATGTTCAAACTCATCCAGCGAAACACCATCTGGTCCCGAAGCACGCTTGCGACGATACCTGGGAATATTGCCGCGCACCGAACGCCAGGCAGAAAGTAAATTTTCAGGAGCGCTGATCAATTCAAGGATTTTGGTTGTCATTTTTCTCTCACTTTCTTCTGAAATCACATAGTGCCACATAAAATAACCAAAGCAATTATTAATTCATGTATCAATCGGCAGGTCTGATTTTGTAGCCAGCACCACGTGCCCGCTGTCCAAAAAGAAAACCCATTTGCAGGCTCGCCCAAACGTCAGGTCAATCAAACGCCCATCTTTACGGGCTAAATTAACAGCGCGGCGGATTGGCGTTGAATCAAATCGTCCCACCGCCACAACGCGCTGACGGGCCACACTTCCACCGGGTCCTACATCAAGCAACTCTTTCATTGGATTCCCTGCCATCTGCAGCATCATTCGCCAGCGCATCTGCCAGGCGATTCTTTTCACGCGGGATGTGATGGAAAGTGACTTTTTCAAATTCGACGATCAAACCACGCAACCGCATCTGTGCCTGGCGTAGAGCTGGCGCATGTGCCGAGGCGATACCACTCATCTGATGCACCAAAACCTGACTATCGCTATATAGTTTGATCTCACGCGGGTTGATTCGTAAAGCGTGTAATAATTCAAATGCCATGATCGCGGCGGCATATTCCGCTTCATTGCAGGTCATGCGTTTTTCGCGTTTGCACCACCAATGAATAATCCTGCCTTTCTCATCGCGCACGATTGCGGCAAGCCCGCTCACGCCGTGCTCCAGGCGAATAGCGCCATCTGTATGGACAACGTAGCATTGAGGTCTTGCAGAAAAGATATTCATGTGTTCTCTTCTATATGAAACTCAGCTTTCACACTTTCATCCAGATCTACATACACTGACTTTCCGCGCTCAAAAAGTTGGCTCAAGGCTGAAAAGGGAATCATCCTCCTCACACGGGAGCAAATTGCAATATGGGCATCATCCGTTGCAATCTCCTGCCAGGCCTGCATATCACTTTTCAAAATGGGAAATAAAGATGAAGAGCGCGGGTCATTGCTTTGAAAGAATTGCATTTGATAGGATGAGCCGCTTCCCGTTCGGTCAAAATTGGGTCTCAACAATGGAACCGCTCCTTGTGATAACGAAAAGGCCAGCTCATTTGCAGACAATCCATTGCGATGATGGAGGACATCTTCCATATCCACTTTCAGTAAAGGCTGGTAGACATCCAGGCAAAAAGCGTTCAGACGCCCCTCAAAAACTTTCGAGCCAGCCTTTTTCCATTCATCAAGGAACTTCTGCTCATTTAATAAAGCATGGCGAAACCCATCATCCGGGCGTTTGCCGTAATAATAGGCCCAGGATATGACAGTCTCATTTAGTACGGATGGGCGGAACATGGATGGCGCGTTGATCAATAAAGTCGTTTTATCTGCAAAGCGGGTTTGTAATTTATCGAGCATAGATTGCAAACGATTAATAGACCTGATCTGTTTATCTAGGTCTGCCACCCAGCCTTTACACAAGCCGGTCAATTTCTGGTTGAGGGTCTCCTCCATCCACACTGCATATTTCTGTTCCAATAAGAAAACACTGGTCTGCCGCAAGTCCAGCAAATTTTTCAGCTCCGTCCGCAAAAAGATCAGGTTGAATAGCTGAATTACTGGCTTCATCAAAAAAGCGGGCAAACGAAAAATCCAATGCGGCGGTTTGCGAAGCAGGCGCATGGTTTTATCCAATAACTCCAAACTGGTCTTTACCCGCGCTATCCAATCCTGTTCAAGCATTGACAAGTCGGATGGAATGGATTGTTCTTCCAGCAAAGTTCGGCGAATCCGTTCCAGTACCAGTTTGGAGGCACGCAATCCGCCGGGATACAGGCGTGCTTGTTGTGGAAGTGAATGCACAAACGCGTTCATCTGTTCAACAAATTCCCGATTCAGTCCTTCTGCATTTTTGTTCAGCAGGCTGACTTGCTCTGGTAAAATTTTTTCTTTGAATTTAGTGTCATATGCTTGAATGGTCTTTGTCCAATCCTCCATTGGAATATCTTCAAAACGCAAATCCGAGAAGTGGAGTTCAAGCCCCAGCCCGCCCGAATGAGAATGGAAAAGGCTGTCTCGGCATAAGCGCATTGTCCATGTTTGTTGATTGGCATGATTCGCGACAAAATCTCCAGCGAACTCCTCCACAGGCCCAGGGTCTGGAATGATCTTTGAATGGAATTCAGACTCAATGATTTCAGATCCCAAACGCAAGGCGCAGGCTTTTTGCAATTGGTTCACATCAAAAACCAGGGCAACAGCGGATGCGCCGCAGAAATACGCGCGGCTCTCCTCTGCATCCACCTGCGAAGTCTGGTGGGCAAGGTACTGTGCCAGGCCGCCTGAAAGCAAAGCCAATAGAAAATTTCCAAGAATGGTCTCCACTTCAAGCACATCATGGGCCTCCCATACGCCCTCCTTATATCGGTCGAACAGATATATTTGGGGCAGGTTGAAACGCTCGCGACCATTCAGGAGGCCGAGGATATTTTTCAAGCTAATATATGTATTTACTTCTGCCAGCGGATCTTCGTCAAAGACTGCCGTATTCAACAACAGATGAACTTTTGTGTATGGCTCATCCACTACAAGCGTTTGAATCAGCGGTAGCAGCACCAACAGAGCAGATGCACCGCCTTCGGCCAGATCGGCTACCAGGATCACATCCAGAGGCAGAGTCGCCTTCCCTCCCAGTCCGACTTCGAGCAGCTTTTCATGTGATCTCAACTCATGCAATGCGGACCGAATTCCAGCTTTCAAGTTATCTGCCAGTTCAGTTGCTCCTTCGTAGGCTTCTTTCCATGAACACGATTGATCCGCTTTTCCCTGAGAGGTTTCGCTGATGGGAATCAACGCGGCACCATCTTTTCGCGGATGGGCGTTCACCGCCAGGAATTGGGTCGCGGCTTTGCGGCGTGGGTCGCTTTGAAAAAATATTCTCTCTACTTCCGCAATTGCCGCAGTCATCGAAGCACCAGTCACCAGCACCAGCGCAGGTGTAGATAGCATGGATGTGGTTGTCATATCATCCTCCTTTCCTATTTATCCCTATAACTTTCCAAGCTGCATCTGCTTGGCCAGCAAGGCGCGGATCTCTTCGTCATATTGTTTGCGCAGGTCGCCATCGGGAGCCATGCGCGAAAGCGCCTGTTTATGCTCGGCGATGCGTTCATCCAAAAGCCGTATGGCAGCCTGGTTTCCCATGTTGACAATATCCCGCTCGATCAATCCTTCGGCCACTCGTAACAGGTCATCGCGCTGCACAAAGGCATCCTCGGCTTTTTCACGTCCCTGATCCAGGCGGTTTTCACGCTGTGGGCGGATATTACGATTCGTGTATTCCTTTTCAGGGTCAAAATAGTAGAAAGTACCGATTTGGATCACATACCCAAAGGCTGCCGCACTGGCAAAGATGTGCCGCGCTTCCAATTTTTCTTCAGGAATCACTTCATCTGCGAGAAAAGCTTCAGGGAAGATATGCAGCGGGTCGAGGCCCTTGCGCTTCAAGTCGTAATAAACCTTGTAATCCTGCATATCGCGCAGAAGGAAGGAAGGCAAACCGTGCTGCACGCGGGCAAAGTCAACCCGATGTTTGAAACCGGTGGACTTGACCTCATATTGCGGGTCATCGCGGTATTTGGCCGGGATGAGGTCGCTATTTTCATCCTCCACCCCGATCATGCTCTTGCCCTCCTGGCCTTGAATACCGCTGTTCGCATCATATTGCCAGAAGGGATGGCAATAGCGCACCAGACGATTGAATTGTTCCTCGATTTTTTGCGGGGCCAGCTTGCCATAAAATTGCGACATGGCGGTAAGCAGCGAGGTATTTTCCACTTCCTCGGCGAAATAGCTGCGTGCATGAGATTTCAACCTCTCCACCCACTCGCCTTCACTCCAACTGGAAAGATGGTCAAGATTTTCAGCCTTGGCACACTGCCCAAAGGAGCGGTAGACAGCCACCGGGTCCAGCATGGAGGCGCGGGCCTGATAATAGGATTGGATGAAGTCCGCACCCACTGCCTCCACAGTTAATTCATATATGCCATGGTCTGAGGATGAGGGCTTCAAACTACTTTGTGCGTTCTCTTCGAGCCTTTCCAGCACACGTTCCAGAGAATTCTGAATGGCTGAGATCGCTGATTTAAGTTTGCGGGAATAATCGCCCAATTGCTCATAAAGGTTCGCCGCCTGCCTCTGCGCCTGCAACTGCAAAGTGCGCTGGTTGGTTTCGCCCATCCAACTTAGGCAATCATTACGCACACGATTTAGGCCATCCTGCCAGGATTTACGAAAGAAGGCTTTTTGCGCTGAACGAACCGCATCACCAGACATAGCCCGCAAACGCTCACGGGCTTTGAAGTAGTTTTGTTCAGCTTGTAGAAGACTTGCTTCGTTTGTCCCTTGTTGATTCAGTCGCGCTTTGAATCCATACAATGAAAACGTGGCTTCAGGCACATTTTCCAGCGTTGTCAATTCAGCGGTTAATTCATTGAGTACCGATTGGGCAAACCGTGAACCGCGCTCGATCACCAATGCAAAGATTTCCTCCTTCAAAGCCCGTTGTGAATGGTTGAGCAAGTTGACTGCTTTTTCGCTGATCTTGTTCTTGATATATTCGCGGTCTTTCCCATTACTCTCCTCCTGCAACGCCAGCATGCGGCGCATTTCCTCCACATCCTCCGATTTGCGAATGGCAGGCACATTCAAACTGCCGACCTGTTGGCCGTTCAACAAATCTTCGAGGATGTGCTCATCGCGCAGGCGCAGCCGTCCCATTAAAGCGGATGCGGCTTCCTCAACTTCCTTGCGGTCTGGGTTGGCCAGGCAGGCATTGCGGATCATCAATTGCCCCAGACGTGCGCTGGAAAATCCCAAAATCTTTTCAACAGGATAGACCAATGAAGCTGCCGCCATTGAACTGAATGATCGGCGCCGACCCTGAAATTCTTCAAGAAGAACGCTGACATTGGCGTTGAAGCCTCGAATCGCGCCGCCAATGGAGGAGCCAGTATCCAGGAAGACTGCCGAGGCGATCATGTTGAAGATATCGTCCTCAGAGTTCAGGCGATTGCCGGCCTGGTTGCCGATCTCCACAACGAAATTCATATCAAAAGGAGGCGCTTGCACGCTCAACGGCGCGCCTTCGGGGTATGCCACGTTCCAATGCGGATTTTCTATCAGGTGATTGCATTCCTTGAACCAGGCATAAGTATTCGCACGGATACGTTCACGCTGTGTGGGTGTTTCATTCTTGATCGCCTTATCCATAATGGAAGGAAGCAAGGCTATAGACATCACTGTGGGGTTTGCCTCACGCAATAAGTGACGGCATAGATAAGCGACATCGAAGGCCATTGAACTGCCTGTCCCGCCACATGTGGAAAACAAAATGACAACGCGCACGCTGCCGCGCTCCACAACAAAGTGCATACCATCTTTCGACATGCGTTCTGTTGCATCGATGTTCTCAATTTGTTGAATGGATTCGCAAGCCAGGCGCAGCTTATCAATGAAGGCGGGCCCAGAGTTACGATCATTGAACATACGAAACAGGGACAACCTACCCACCAGACGCATCTGTCCCGCGCCACGATTGATGAAGCCGGCCTTCAAGCGCGATTCGCGCGGCCACCAATTCCGAATGGCGGGAAAATTATTGATATTCGCCAGCACTGCGTCGCCATTGAAACCAGTCAACTCAGCGCGTTCCACTGGCACAAACCAGGATGAAACATGCGGATCAACCGTACTGTCGGCATCCACCCACAAATGGCGAAGGATCGGGACATCACCATAAGCCTTGCGCAACAAATCCTTCAAACGCCAGCCGATCTGTGCAGAACTGGTTCCCAGGTAAATGAACAAGGTTGGTTCAAAACGAATTTCGGTTTGCATTTGTTATCTCCTTCTTATTCACCGCTATCACTCAAATATTGAAATTCATGCGTTCCCATGCGGAAGGTCTCGCCATGTCGCAGCACAAAACGGACATTCTGCTGGCTGTATCCTTTCCGCACCTCGCCAATCGGCTCCAGATATACATCCATACCGTCTGGTGTTTTTTCGGTTATCACGCGCGCATGTTCAGGTGCAATGTCGGCCTGTGAGATCATCACATCACATGCCGCGCCGCTTCCAACCATCAAAGAAACTTTTTCAATAGCAGTCATGTCAATTTCCATCGCCAGAGCTGGGTTTTCCCCAATTTTCCAATAACGCAGGGTTCCACTAACAGGAGACGGAAGCGCGGCTTTTCGAGCACGTTTGATTGACACTGCCGCAGTCATAGCCAGCAACATGAGCGCAGTGCTTAAATTGATTGGGGTTCGGCAGCGCGCATAGAAGCCAGGGAATTGAGCATCGATTTGAATCCCCGCTTCAGGCTGGACCTCCAGTTTGTCCCTGCCTTCGATCCGCATTCCTACACGTGCGGCTTTTCCTCCCAATCCTTCAGGGACCATCAGTTTCAATTGAATATCCTGCTCGCCCTGTTTGACCTTCAAGACCTCAGGTGTTACCTGCCAGCCATTGGGAGTATAAAAATGCAAGGCTTCTTCATGGCTGGAAGTGACAGAAAGAAAAAGGGACAATTCATTTGAGGATGAAAAACAGGCGGCAGATATATGCAGATCTTTCACTTCTACGTTTACAAAGGGAATTACAGTTACATTGAATGTGCGTTCAATGTTTGATTGGAATTCCACGCCTTGAAACTTCGCATTTTGTGTTTCAAAGGTGACCTGGTATTCGCCATCTTCCACAGGGAGGAATGTGCCCACATAAAACCCTGAACCTTTCATTACAACCTTATCCACCTGCCCGGATGGAGATGTGACCTGAGCTATCACTTCTCCCGGATCGAGAGCCGTCATCCCGTCCAGGTGTACTCGAAACGTAATGACAGCACCGCGAACTTCGACTTTGTCCTGCGGCAAATCCACAACAAGTTCAGGAAATTTCGTCACCTTAACCTGTGATTGAGCCTGCACAGGGATCGCGTCCTTCCAGCCTTGAACAAAGAAAAAGTACGCACCCTCAAGATTTGGGGTTGGAAAGATGCGGGTGTAATTCCCATCATCGGCAACAGCGTCACCGTGCGTGCCATCGTCATAGAAGCGATCCAAACTCGTTTGGCTGCCATCTGGAGATGTGACCAAGGCAGTGAAGATCGCATTACCGATGATCCTTGTGAAATTGCCAGCGGATATTTCCTCAAGCAGGTTGACGATGACTGGCAACTCTTTTCCAAGAGGGTGAACCGCACCCGGTTCCACAATCTGCGCTCGCAAGCGTGAACGCAGGATTGCCCAAGCCTGTACTTCACCCCCTCCCTGGGTGCGGAAGGCATACACTCCGCCCACCGGATTTTCCAAAGTGAAGAGTGAAAATCTCGGATCGGTTGAATGGTCATTGGAAATTTCATTTCCAGCCGGCCCGAATAAACGGACTTTCGCGTTTTCTGCCTTTTCAAAAACAAATGTTGCGGAGTTCACATAAGGCGCAAGCGCCTGGTCGATCTCCATCGAACCATTGGAATTGAATTTTTCCCCGCCGATCACAGTGCGATCTTTGATCTCGCTCAATACTTGCAGGAAGGCATTCAGGAGATCAGAAGCATCATTTGCCGGTATTACTGTACCGTCCGTGGTGGCGGCCATGCGATCAAGAAATGGAGTTTGTGCAGCCGAGGTCAGAGCAATTGCCAATACTGGCACATTTAGCGAGCCGGCCAGGTCAAGGGTTTCTCGCTCGTACTGTGGGTAGTAATTCTGAATCTCGGGTTTTCCATCTGTGAGCAGAACGATGACAACCTTCTCACCGCGAGAGTTTGTATGAATCAATAAATCTTTAGCATCTTCCAGTGCTGCTTTGACATTTGTATATCCATTTGCCGCTGGCAGTTGCAGGTTGTTCAATAATTTTGCACCCTCAGCCTGCCAATCGATGTTGACAATGCCATCGGTCATCACTTCTGATCCAGTGGAGAACAGGATGAGGGCCAGCGAATCATCCAGGTCCAGCAGCGAGGCGAAGAGGCGAATCCCTGTAAACCGCAGATTACCTGGGTCGCTCGTCTTCATGCTGCCAGAGTTATCCACGATCAATATCACAGTTATGTGTTCCGCAGGTTGAGCAGCTTCAACTGGCGTTACACCCAGCGTTAATATCAGCAAGGCAGCCATAAAAAATAAATAATATTTTTTCATCATCTCACTCCTGGTGATCCTCTGTAAAACAAGAGCGAGATATCGTCGATTTGTTAAACAAAGAAAGCAACCAATCTTAAGGTTGCTTTCTTTTGCCGATCAATAAATTAGAAGCTATGCAAACTTGATGTTGCGTAAGATCGGTCGCATGGAATTTTCAGGCATTTCAATCGTCTTCAGGATCAATGGCAGGTATTTTGCAAGTTCGCTCTCGGGGAGCAGACCTATTTCCAATGCCAATACTTCTTCCACGGAACAACCTATCTTTTGCGCGAATTGTGATCGTGAGATGTGTTTACGTCTTCGCAATATGCCAATGGTCAAGCCTAACATCTCCAGAGGCGCGGGTTCGGCATCAATCGGCGGTATTTCCATACCTTTCTGGCAGATCATTTGGGCGGCGTTCCACAAAGTTTCTGCCGGGAGAAAACCTTCTCCGCTATTCTTTTTATCCGAACTGGCATCTATTTTTTTCAAACAGCAATCACCTCCTTTAAGATATTCAAAAGAATTGCACTTTCACCACCTCCTCCTTTCTTTTCCTTTTTTGAAAGCCAAATCATCTCAAGCCAGGTCGTTATTGAACTACCCAACCTGAGAATTTTGATAAGACAAACATTAGATTTACTCATAACTATGGATACCTGTAAAAGACCTTTAGATTTGGGTAAGGTCCACCCCGGC
>NZ_JBXMTI010000095.1:0-55155 GCF_057083605.1 Candidatus Villigracilis sp.
AGCACGGCTCCCTGAACTAGCTGATCGTTTCTTGAACCAGTTGAATTCGACTGCTTTCAAAAGCTCCTTTCTAGAACGCTACGGCTATGCCGCGATTTGTCCGATGTTTAATTGATTCGTCCATAAGGTCACAAAGATAGTAGTTTATATATGTCGTTGCGAGGAGGGCTCTTGCTCTTCCCGACGAAGCAATCTGCTGTAATTGGGAGACTGCTTCGGAAAAATACGAGAGCGCCTCGCAGCGACATTATTTATTTAGGAGGCATCCCATGTTAGTCGGCGAAAGAATGTCCCGCCCTGTTATTTCGATCACACGAGATATGCCCATTCACGATGCGTTGGCATTGTTCAAGAAGGAACATATCCGCCGTGCACCTGTGCTGAAAGATGGCAAGCTGGTTGGCATCATATCGGACAAGGATTTGTTGAACGCATCCCCATCGCAAGTCACAAGCTTGAGCGTATGGGAAATGAACTATATGCTCAGCAAGATCACGGTCAATGAAGTGATGACGCGCAAAGTATTAACCGTGCAAGCCGATACACCCATCGAAGAAGCTGCGCGCCTGATGGCAGATAACAAGATTGGCGGCGTGCCTGTGATGAAAGCTGACAAAGTCGTTGGCATCATCACCGAGACTGATCTATTCAAAATCTTTCTTGAATTCATGGGCGCACGCACTGTTGGAATCCGCGCGACGGCTGTGGCGGAGGATCACCCGGGTCAACTGGCGAAGATTACCAAAGCCATTGCGGATGCAGGTGGGAATTTTATTTCCTTTGGGCAATTCTCTGGCGCCGATGCGAAGACAGTTATCGTCACCTTCAAGGTGGCTGAAATGAAAATGGAAGATGTTAAGAAGGCGTTATCGAAAGTGATTGTGAAGTTTGTGGATTTGAGACGGTGCTGACCCCGCCACTACGAAACTTTTAAAACTTTTTGCAGCACTGCCAGCAGTTTTGGCCAACTGGTTCCCTTTTCTACAAAGGCATCGCAGCCAGCCAGTGCGCCGCGTTGTTTTGAAACGGCATCGCTATGAATGGAAAGTAGAACTACCAGGGGTGGATGTGGTAGAGCCTTGAGTTGTTGGGTGACAGAAAATCCATCCGTATCAGGTAATTCAATATCGAGAATTACAACATCTGGTTTCAATTTCCTGGCCAGCCGAATCGCTTCTGAGCCGCTGGCTGCCTCGCCTGCCAGTGTCAAACTGGATTCGTCTCGCAGTAACCAGCCCAGGCTCTCTCGTACAGCCTGAGAATCGTCCACAATCAAGATGCGATGGGTGCCTTGCGAGGTACGCATTTACATAATCCTCAATGGATAGTGCCAAGCATAGGTTTGTGGAAATTAGGAGGCGACAAGGGCATGAAGATGAGTCGTGATCTCAACGGCGCTGATGAAGAACATTCCTTATTGCAAACGCTCGGCGAATCACGATAAAGTACGCAGCCATCTTATCTGAAGCGCCAAGCCTATTAGGAATGCCACAAGCAACAAAAGGTATACAGTCTTCAAGACAGGTTCATAGGGAGAAGCCACCAGAGGATTTCCAGGCGGCAGGCGAGTCAACGTCTCTGTTGCGGCTGGAAGCAAATGAAAGAGGATGGTGCTGGAGTAGCTGATGGCTTGAACATACCGCGAGGCGCGTCCAAACCACGTTGTGAGCGCTCCCAGGGTACCGACTCCCAATGCCACGAGAGTGAGTATGGCAAGGATATGTTGCGGTCCAAAGCCATCGTGTTGATAAATCCCGAGAGAGGTGGCGGCAGTTACCGCGGTCAACAAAACATAGGCCTGTCCCAATCGATTTTGGGGAGAAATCTCCTTATGCCGAACCAGCTCAATGAACCCGCAGAACAATGCCACAAGCGCAAAAGCCGTATGAAACACTCCAAGTGCGGTTAGCCCTGGCATTTATTCACCTCAGGTTAGAGATTGCTTCCAACTACCCATTGCCAAATACAATCCACACAGCCCTAAAACAGCGGCAAGAATCAATCCAATCCACAACGTGGGGCTTGCCCAATTCACTTGATTAGCATAACGAGCCATTTGTATGAGGAGAGTTGGCAGAAGCAGAATCAGGATGGGGGTCCCGAGGCGGACGCGTGCTTTGTCGTTCTCGCGAACCATGCCGATCATTAGAACTCCCAGGATCATAATCCAACCGCATAGCGAACGGGCTGTGAGTGGAGTCAATTGCCAGGGGAAGATGGGTATCGGCACGTTTGGAAAAATAAAGACGATAAGCGCGCCCAATGCTAACAAACTGCCGCAGATGATAAACAGCCAGCGCAGCCATACAGGTAAAGGCTGATCTGATTGATTGTTTTGCGGCACCGCCCGGCGTTGATGCCACAAGTACGCGGCGACAAAGATTGGCGGCGGTAAGAGATAACTGGCAAACCAAACATAAAAAGGCGTTATGCCAATTGAGAATTTATCCCAATGAAGAAAGGTTGCCACCAATTGGACGGTAGAAAAGATGGCAGTTGGCAGGATCATGACGCGAATCATTTCCCAGCGTTTGGCAAAGAAGGGAAGCAGGAATAGCAAAGCAGAGGATGCATAAAGAGAACCGAGCACAGCAGCCATTACGACGGGTTGAATCGGCCAGGCGAAATTCGTCTGTGTATCTGCTGGAGAGACGCCAATCGCTAATACGGCACCAATACCGAAGAGCACTTCCACTGCCAACCAGGTTCGCAGGGGCCAGGCAATAGGGGTTCCTTGTGCATTCATGACGCAACCTTTCTCATAGCAATCGAATGATAGATAGTTGGCAGGGCGGCTAATAGAGCCAGCGAGCCTAAAAATAAATGAAAGGGATGGTCGAACGGCTGTAGTCCCAATCCCAATTGTTGACCACTGAGCCATCCTGCTAAACCCAGACCCATGTAAAACAGACCGAAACCAAAAGCAAACCAAAAGGCGCCGCGTTCGCCGCCTCGATAAAAAATTGCGATTGCCAGTATCGAGGTCACAAGATGCAGCGTTGAGTGGATGGGGATCATGTGAGGGATGGCTTGCAAAAAGGGGATGGCTTGATCCAGCATTGGAAAGAAGTAAAAAGCAAATGAAAGCGTGGCTTGAAACACGCCCAGAAAACCGTAAACCGCTGTGTAAAGACGGGCAGGCTGTTTGATCATTTTGAATCTCCCATATAGTTTTTACCGCGCATGACCAGCACCCCAAGGATCAGTGCTGCAAGTGCGAAGCCTCCAAACCAGAGCCAGGTGGATATGTTTGAAGCAGAGAAAAGCGAACGGTGGATAATCGATGCGACAAGCACACCGGCAGTAAGTAGAAGAGATGCCATCGCTACAATACGGACCTCGAGCCAGGTCCGCTGACGACTGAGCATTAAACTCCCGAGGCCATAAGCCAAAAACGGCCCCGCATAAATTTGAACCAACATCCGCGTAACTTTCCAGGGCCAAACATTCACCATTAATTCTGGTGCTGATAACAAAGCCAGTGCAAGTATGGTGAAGAGAAGACCTTGAATGAAGAAATATTTTTGAATCCAGCCTGGCAAGCTTGAGCCAGTGGACTCGCTGCGTGCATTGCGGTGAGTCCAGGTATACCAAAAACCGATTATTGGATAAAGGATATAGGCCCCAAACCAAAACAAAACAGGGCCTCGGCTGAAATCAAACTCGCTCAGATAGAAGAGCGAGATCAGGAACAACATGCCTGTCCATGCAGAGACGATAAAACCTGCCGACCACACTTCTGCATAATGGTGTGCCATCATTGAAGCGGCCATGAGGATCACTGCGGAGAGATAAATGACTCCGATAAAGCGGGCATGCAAGGGCGGCACCAACCATGGGATCGCTTTATCTATATGCTCTGGAATAAAAACCCCCCAGATGCCAACCCATAAAGCCAACAGGCCCACTGCGGCAAAGTATATTTTTTGACCGCGAGTTACAGGTGTCATGGGTTTAACTCCTTAATTTTAGTTCAAGGTGACTCCCTGATGGAGCGTTTTTCGCGAACGAAGGGTCTCGTTTGTCAGTGCTAGAGACCCTTCGCTATCGCTCAGGGTGACACAATTTGGAAAAGTCGAAAAAAATTAGGGTTGTCCACTTCCAACTGTTAGTGCGCCGATAACCACTTGGGCGGCTGTGGAAGCGGGGTCACCCTCAGTCCACGCCATGAAGAGGGTATCGTTGGAAGCCACAGCGTTGAGGCCGAAATCCGAAAGGACGGCATCAAAGTTAAAGCCACCGGAGGGAGTATCCAATGCCCATGTGCCTGTCTGTGGATCGGAGGCGAGATGGCGGAGCTGAACACTTAACGTTCCCGCACCATCATCCTCAAGCCAGGTCACGTATGGTACATTCCCAACGAAGACAATGATCGGCGTGCGTGCATCATGATTCGGGTCCGCATTGAGGCTGCCGCCTACTTGTACAAAACTGTTGCGTGTGGTTGTATCAAGCCGCGAGACGAAGATCTGCCACTTACCGTTCTGGCCGATCTCAGGCCATGCAATCCACGGGACGGTTGATTCTCCGGCCAGTAAACTGCCAGCCGCCATGGATGCATCCTTTGCATCTTTCAGCGGGTTGATGTTCAAAGCACAAGCGGTTTCATCCGGCTGGCAGGCGGGGACGTTGATCCAATTGAAACCACCGGGAGCATTTGCATCCGCAACGCCGCGCGCCGTGAATATTCGGCTGGGGCGATCATGGTCGGCTTCGTGCCAGGTCACCCAGGGAACTGAATTGGCTGTCTCGGCAAAGACCCCGGTAGGATGAAGTGAGTTGCGGAATCGATCCACACTTAAAGTTGGCAGACCATCAGCAATGATCTTGCCGACTGTTTCCCATTTGAATCCGCCAATGATGGCCGGGTCGCCGCTTTCATCTTTCACACCTTTGGAAACAAATATCTGACTGAAAGCCGAATTGGGAGCCTGCTCTTCCCAGGCAACCCAGGGAACAGGCGGTTGACCTGGAGTAGCGGAGCCAGAGAAAATAAATGGATGTGAAGCGGGCTCATTCGTATCTAGATTTATGCTCGCTTCTCCGCCACCCCGATCCTGGCCAGCCTGCTGCCAGAGGCTGGTGTCTGCGCTGAATCGACTCGCGAACACCTGGGGGACATTGTTGAAGCCGGGGCTTGGCTCTGCCCAGGCTACCCAGGGCACAGCATTATTCTCACCTGCCAGGGTGATGGTTGGAAAATCACCTATTGCATTCACATGGATATTTAATGAAGAGCCGCGCGCCTGGAATGCCCCGTCAACCAACTCGCTGACGAATATCTGACGGACATTGCCAGATGAGTTCTCAGCCCAGGTGACCCATAAGCCGTTGGGGCCAAGAACCAATGATGGGTTTTGTGCGGCTTGTGTTGTGTCACGGTTGATAACCCCGATCACACTAAAACTTGGGCCTTGAGGCGGCGATGTGACAGCTGCTGCCTCAGTAGCCACAGGCTGCTCAACAGGGGCTTCGGTTGGTGCAGGCGATGCACAAGATGCCAGTATCAGGCAAACTGTAAGCAAGATAACATGTGCAGATCGGATTGATGTTTTTGTTTTCAAAATATTATTCATGGCTCACTCTCCTATCGCTTGTTTCATAAATAGCTCAACTGTTGCAAGGCAAACCCTGCCGAACAGTGTGTAACAAAGTAATGCCTCATCATTGCATTCGCACCTATGGAGGGCAGATCGGATCAATGTGTTTCTTGCCAGTCTCCAGGCTGCTTTTGATATAGCCTCCGCGAGCGCGGCCATCGTTCAAAAAGATCAACCAGGATTCGCTGTATTCTGTTGGTTCACGATGCTCATGGCCTGCGAGCCAGGGATGGTCAAAGCCTAGAGTGCCGCCATCTGTTGTAGTCACCGCCACTTGAACACGCTCTTTGTCCGGTGTGAGATTTATCGTGATGGTCGAACCGCTTTGTGACTTGCCTTCGGCTTCGAACTCCGTCAATCCTGTTACACGATATAGGCCGCCGTAGTCTTTCACTGGAACAGTCGTGAATGAATAAGTCTTTCCGTCAACGGAAAAAGTGCCAGCGAATCCCGTACTCTGCATGTTGGCTTGCAAACTGGCCTGCCCTGCATCGGAGGTTAGATTTAGTGCGTCAGCCTGCGCTGCGCCGTGAAAAAGGAAGTCCGTGCCCATACCGTCACAGACATAAGCCAGCACATCGCCTGTTGAGTCAATAGCAATGGCGACAAAGAATTCGGTCCCCGGAATCTCACCGACATACTCAACCACGCTCTCGGTCGAGACGCTAGTGGCTGGCGCGTTACTGCCGCAGGCTGCCAGAGCTATAAACATAATCAATATAAATACACTACCTATAAAACGATTCTGATTCATATTTTTCCTTGCGTATCATCAATAAGAGATTAAGGGTTCGTAAAATTCGATGGACTGATTGGCACAGTCGATGCTAGGGGAACGGGGGCGGAGTAGAGCCCGTCCCACCCATGCTCTTTGCCCAGACGAAGCTACTGTTGCTACTCAACTTGGAAACAAAGATGTCGAAACCTCCTGCGCTGGTCAGGTTAGCCGTTGCACGACTGGGATCAAAGTCGGCAGTATCTTGAAAGTACCCTGTCGTATGGATATTTCCACTTTTGTCTACAGCGATGCCATAGCCAATATCATGATTCGCTCCGCCCATACTCTTTGCAAAGACTAAGTTGCCGCTGCCGTCCAACTTGGAAACAAAGATGTCGAGGGGGAATCCAGTTTGTCCCGTTGTATAAACGTTGCCACTTTTGTCTACGGCAATGTCATTGCCATAATCATTGTCCGTTCCTCCCATGCTTTTTGCCCAGACGAAATTACCGTCGCCATCCAATTTTGAAACGAAGATGTCGGAGGCCCCTGCATGAGTCAGGTTGGTGATGCGCGTGCTGGGATCAAAATCTGCAGTGGCGTCGTCAAAATCCCCGGTCGTATAAACATTGCCAGTTGAATCCAGCGCGATTCCAGAGCCAATATCATAGCTGGGCCCGCCCATACTCTTTGCCCAAACGAAGTTGCCATTGCCATCCAACTTGGAAACGAAGATGTCGTTACTCCCCGCGCTGGTCAAATTGAATATGGCTGCCCCAGGGTCAAAGTCGGTGGTAGACCCAAAGTACCCCGCAAAGTATCCCGTCGTATACACATTATTACTTGAGTCTACAGCGATATCTGTGCCTATATCAGCGTATTGACTACCACCCATGCTTTTTGCCCAGACAAAATTGCCATTGCCATCCAGCTTGGAAACGAAGATGTCATGATCTCCCGCGCTGGTCAGGTTGACTATGCCTGCGCCGGGGTCAAAGTCGACGATAGATTTGAAGGCCCCAGTTATACAGATGTTGCCATTTGTGTCTACGGCGATATCTGTACCAAAATCAGCGCCTGTTCCGCCCATGCGCTTTCCCCAGACAAAATTGCCGTTGCCATCCAGCTTGGAAACGAAGATGTCTTGATCTCCCGCGCTGGTCAGGTTGGAGACATGCGTGCCAGGGTTAAAGTCAGCAGTGCCTTTAAAGCTCCCTATTATATAAACGTTACCATTTGAGTCTAAGGCGATATTGACGCCCAAATCACGGTCTGTCCCACCCATACTCTTAGCCCAGACAAAATTGCCGCTGTTATCCAGCTTGGAAATGAAGACGTCATCAATTCCCGCGCTGGTCAGGTTGGCTGTCCCTGGGCCGGGGTCGAAGTCTGCGACGCCTGCAAATGTCCCTACTGTATAAACGTTACCGTTTGAGTCTGTGGTGATGCCGTAGCCAATATCCAGGAATTCAAAGGTGGTATGAAGCGGACTGGTTGACGAATCAGCGTGCACAGGTAGAACGCCTGTTAAGAAGAAAACAATCACAAACACAAGACAGAAGGGTACTCGGAAAAACCTCTTAGTAAACAATATTGACTCCTTATAAGAAACCCTGAGAGTAGAAGAAAAGATCAGTTTATTATTTTCAACCGCATATCCAGCATATCCATCATTGAATGTTCTCCTACTTCAATGTGGTCACGAGAGTTACCGTTATTTGTTCGCCATTTGGTCCAAGCTTAATGCCTAAAGTGTTATCCGAGAGCTGAACAGGCTCAGCGGCAATAGGTGTGACGAATTCAAATCGGCCATTGTATTGTGCAGTAGCCGCGAACGAGCCATCAGCGGAAATCACTGAACCTACGATCACTTCTTCATTGTTATACTGCCCCGTTCCACGATAAAGACCAGTTGGTCCGCCTGCAGGAACTGAAGTTCCGCTAAAGACCATGGTCACGTTATCAATGTTGGTCAGCGTGCCTGTAAACTGATCACCCTGGATCGAACCTGCCAATTCAACGCCATCTGTACTCACCAGTTGGAAGCTGCCATTTGCATCAAGTTTGCCCTCATACCAACGCGCCGATGTCAAATTGAAAGCATCATCCAGACTGCATACATAGGCTTTGAATTTGCCATCTTCAACCACGATTCCAACACGGGCACTGGCGGGTGCGCCGTCTAATGTGGCGATATAGGATGTTGCCCCTGCGGAAGTTGATTGACCTCCACAAGCAGAGAGAATCAGTATTAATGCGATTGCCATGTAAATCAATCTATTATTAATGAAAAGGTTCTTCAATTTTCGAGTTGACATGATAAGTCTCCTTGTATCATTAGCTTGGTAGCCACCGACAACGATAAATATTTTTTCGAACTTACGGAGGACAGATTGGGTCAAAATACGCATCAAGATATTTCACTTTAGCCTGAAGGCTGCTCTTGATATAACCTCCGCGCGCGCGTCCATCGTTCAAAGAAATCAACCAGGCTTCACTGTACTCTGTTGGTTCGCGGTGATCATGATCATCCGGCCAGGCTTTATCAGAATTTAGAGTTTGTCCATCAGGTGTAATGACTTGAACCTGGAGACGCTCTTTATCAGGCGTCAGATTCATCGTGATCGTCGCGCCGCCTAGTGACACGCCTTCAGCATTAAACTCGGTCAATGCAGTAATGTGATACAAACCGCCATAATTATTCACAGGGCCAGCCACAAAGGGATAAGCCTTTCCATCAACGGAAAAAGTGCCAGTGAAACCCTCGCCATCCATGCTGGCTTGTAAATTGGCTTGCCCAGCCTCAGAAGTTAAATTGACCACATTCGCCTGCACTGAGCCTCGAAAGAGATAGTCAATGCCCATGCCATTACAGACATAAGCCAGTACATCACCCGTAGAGTCAACAGCAATGGCAACATACAGATCAGTTTCTGGAATTTCACCGACATACTCAACCATTTTTTCATTGGAAGTCGCCGAGTCTGTTGAAGTTGAGGCGCTGCCACAAGCTGTGAGGCCCAAAAGTACTGCCAATAAAATACTTATAAACTGCAGTCGATTCACATTTTCTCCTTACTTTTCAAAAAAAGGTGTAACTCACCTTGCTCTGTCTCTAATGCACCCATGGAAGTTATGCAAGGTGAGTCATAAAAAATCTATGGGCTGATTGGCGCAGTGGATGCGTCAATTGAGATCAGGAATTGTACGAGCGCGGCGCGAGCGGCTGCGTCATCTAATACTCCGGTTACGCCACCAGCATCGCGGTGAGTTTGATTCTCCAATACACACTCCAGAGTGAGGCAGGAGCCATCATGTAGATATGGAGAGAAGGCGTAGATGCTTAGCAATGAAGGCGGATTGAATCCAAGCTGGCCCAATGCCTGCTGATTATTGGCAGTTTTTTCCAATGGATTGGCCGGGTCGAATGTGCCTACCTGACGAAGGAAACGCGCCAATTGACCAAGAGGCGGTTCTGGATCGACACCGGGAGTGATCGTCTCTTGGAAAGGAGATGAACGTGCGAAGTCAACTTGGTTGGTTGCCCATTTGGCCCCGCCATGACAAGCCTGACAATTGGCCTGTACAAAGAGTTGGCTGCCCTGTGCGATCTGTAAGCCCAATTCGCTATTGGGGTCAACGCCGTTATATGGTGAAACAGGCGAAGGGATGCGGGATTGCGTCCAAGCGACGATTGCATCCCAGGCCGCGATGCCATTGACGTGCAGTTGTGTTCGACCCGTACTGGGCGGATCAAAGGCTTTTACATTTGGATCTTGATCGGTGGTGCCGGCCAGCACGATGAGTCCCTGTCCGCCTGATACACCGCGAATGTTTAGCTCAAAATCTTCCACTTCATCAAAGACTGCTGAATAGTTAAGGATGCGCTGGTCACCGGTTTGATTCGCAATGCTAAATGTGCCGTTGAGTGGAACGGTCTTGCGCGGCCCCGATGCAAATGCCCATACGACACCATCGCTCAAGCCATCAGGATGACAACTGGCACAAGCCTGCCAACCTTCATTGGATAGGCGTTCAGCAACACCCTCATCGAATTCGCCACGGGATGAATTGAACAACTCATTGCCCAGCAGGAATTTGGCTCCATCCGAACCAGCAGCGGGTAAATCTGCTGACGAGACCCGAGCAAGCTCGGCTTCGGGTGAAGCGGTCAAGTCGATCACCGAAACATCTTTCGAGATGTAATTCATCACATAAGCGCGTGTATCCGCATTGTTGATGACAATGCCGCGCGGATTCTTGCCGACATCAATAAGAACCACGCGAGTTGTATCGCCTTCGGCTGGATTTGTCACAACACTTGGAACGCCGTTGTCGTCGAGAGTGATCTTGACCAGAACATCACTGGCCGCCGATACAACGTAACCATCATTGCTTGTATGTTTGAAGGCAATAGCCCAGGGATTTGCAACAAAGAGTTTGGGCTTAAAGGTTTGTGCTTTAACAGCAGCATGTAAGTTAATGGTTCCGCCTGATAATTCAGTTTTAGCTGCAACATCAAAGACAGACAAGAATGCCTGGGTATCAACATTGAATTTGACTGGGCCTTCAGGTGAAGCCGCAACGTTCGGCAGATAACCGCGCCCGTTCTTAAGCACGATAGCCTGGAGTTGGTTTGGATATGCAAACGTGGGGTCTGCATCCGTGCCACCAAATTTTGTTCGGTCTGCGGCGAAACCAGTGTCATGAGCGGCCAGCGTGATCACGCCCTGAATTTGCGCATCATCCGTGGTGGATAAAACAAAGACTTTGCCTTCACTGCCTTGATCGAGGTTAACCCTTCCCGATGCAGTCGGTTGAGACAAAAACTGTGTGACGTAAACAAACTGCTGACCGGTTCCACCGTTGTTATTAGTTATGGCAACACCGCGAGGTTGAACGCCAGGAATCTTAATAGTGGCGACAACTGCATTGCTGGCCGTATCAATGACTGAAACGGTATTGGACGCTGAGTTGGCAACATAGGCTCTGCTTCCATCTGGGGTAAGGGCAACACCGTAAGGCTCTACGCCCACTGGAATATCCTGAGTCTTTTGATTGGACGCCAGGTCAATCACAGATACATTGGCGCTGGCTTGATTGGTGACGTATGCGCGTGTTTTATCTGGCATGATGGCAACCGTGCGTGGCTCATCTCCCACAGTAATTTCTGCCACTTTTGTATTTGCATCACCTGCCACGTTGATGACCGTAACGCTATCATTTAGATTGTTAACTACAACCAAAAGCGCATCATCATCACTGATGGCAATAGGGCTGGAAGAACTGGAATTCTTCGCGATCTGACCAGAGCTTGATACTGGTGCTTGAGTTCCTCCATCAGCAGGGGTAGCGCCTCCACCACAGGCAACTAAAATTAGAAATATCCCCATCGTTATTACAAAACCAATTAAACGAGTCAGTTTCATGGCTTCTCCTTCCACCGATAAATCAATATTTTTACCTTCTTCTAAGAATAAGCGACAATACACCATAATCCAACTATCGCAGGGGAGTAATTAAAATGAAATTGGTTAGCCAAATGGGCTAACCAAAGTTAGGAGAGCGTGCAAACGAAAGTTAGTATCTTCTAAACTTGCTTGTGCTTCACGGCATACAGCGCAGCTTGCGTGCGGTCTGCAACGCCTAATTTGTCGAATATTATGCTTACATAACCTTTAACAGTTCCTTCAGTGAGGGACAGTGCCAAAGCAATCTCTTTATTACTGCGCCCGTCTGCGATCAAACGTAGAATATCCGCTTCACGTTTGGTGAGGCTTGAGTGTAATGGCAGCGTTTCACTTTCGGCTACCTGGCGCATTAGATGCTGTTGCGCTTCGGGATGCAGGGATGCCTTGCCTGCTGCCGTGTCGCGAAGGGCACGCAAAAGGTCAGCTTTAAGTACATCCTTAAGCAGATAGCCGATTGCCCCGGCTCGAATCGCATCCAGCACGCGTTGATCTTCAGCGAAGGTGGTTAAGATCAGCACACGTGCCGAGGGATGGCGGCCCAAGATACGCCGTGTAACTTCAATCCCATCCATATCGGGCATGACCAAATCCATCAGGATCACATCAGGATTCAATTGCTCAACTAATGTAAGCGCAGTTGCACCATCACTGGCTGTTCCGACCACCTCGAACTCGACTTCTTCAGCCAATAAAATTTGCAACCCCTCGCGGACAATTTCGTGATCGTCTACGATCATAACGCGGATGGGGCTCATATTTCGGCATCCTTTATGGGAATGGTTACTTCAACGATTGTCCCTTTCCCTGGTGATGAAATGACTCGTACCTGGCCGCCAATGGCTTCGGCACGCTCCCGCATGGTATTCATTCCAAATCCTCCTTCTCCAGGTTTTTCCCTGATGCCATCAACTCCAGGTGTAAACCCTACACCATCGTCACTAACGGAAAGATACAATTCTTTAGGTTTGCTTGCATTCAACTGAATAATGACTTGATGAGCATGAGCATGTTTGATGGCGTTATTGAGCGCTTCCTGGGTGATGCGATAGATACTTTCTTCGATCACTGGCTTAATTCGAAGGTCTCCCGTTCTTTCCACGGTGAAGTAGGTGGGCGGGTAGTCTTGAGCTTCAATCTTTACATGGATACCCTCGTTGGAAAAATCTACGGCCAGAAGATGTAATGCCTCCAGCAGACCATATCGATGGATTCGTTCTGAGCCTGTCAAAGTGGATGTGACCTCACTCTTTTTATCATCCCCGATGTGCAACTCGAAAAGTAGGGAACGCATCTCTCTTAACGCGGTCTGGCTCAGTTCCAACAAGCGGTCCACACGCGATTGGCCTTCAATCGGATCACGTTTCCAGGCTGGAGCAATGGATTGAGCGATCAGCGTGGTACTGAAGATCAACTGCGTAACTGAATCGTGCAGCTCACGGGCCAACCGTTGACGTTCCTGTAATACAGCCAGTTGCTGGGCGCGTTCATACAGTAATCCTTGCTGCATACGGCTGTCTATGGCCGTTGCCAATTGGACGGCTGTTGCCTGATAGGGCCACAAACTGACTTCGGTCCATTTGTGAGCACCGGGGTAACTAAGAACGACCAATCCAATACGTTGTCCGCGCACCATCAATGGGCACATCGCCAATGCAAGACGCCCTGACTCCTCCTGCATCTCACGCAAATATGCAGTGACACGTGGGTCGATACGTACATCGCTAATGGTCACGGTCTGACCAGCGTCCAACAGGGGATCAAGCGCATCATGTGAATATGGGATGCGTTCTTCAATGCGCTGCGAACCTCCATCGGGAGTCCAACGACCTCGCACCACAACTGCGGTGCGTTGATTTTGTGCATCGAATTCATACAGGCAAACGTTACAGATATAACGCCCATGCTCAGCGACCTGGTCCAGGTAGGCAGAGACCACTTCGTCCACATCACCGGCCAGGCTGATGCGCTGACTCGTTGCGTAGAGCAGGCGCATCTCATCCAGTGCGTGTTCGCTTGTCTCAAACAGCTTCGCGTTATGGATGGCAATGGCCGCATATTTGCCGAATAGCTCCAGAGTCTCTGCATCCCGCTCATTGAATTGATGTGATGATTCGGCACCAATGCCGAAGAAACCGATCATCTTGTCGCCCCAACGGATTGGCACACCTAGCACGGAATGTTCAGCTAATTCAGGTAATGTTGGATATTCGAGGTCGCCATATCGACCCAGTCGAATCGTTTTCCCCTCTTTTAATACATACCCAGCCAGCCCCACGCCGGATGCCATTTCAGCGCCCAATTCCTCTTCAGGCATATTGTAAGTTGCCACAGTGCGGATCAATGGCCCATCCATCAGGTCAACGACCAGGCCTATTGTCCCGTGTGTGGCCTGCATCAGGGATACAGCACCGTCAAGAATTTTTGACAGCAGTGGTTCCAATTCCAAGCCGCTGCTGATCGAAACTATGACGCGCTGCAAGATGTCAACCTGGCGGATGGCATCGGCAATATCCTGTTTTGGAAGAGGTAGAGGTTGGAAGGTTTGTTCCAATTTGTCTTTCTAGCTATCAATATGAAAACTGTGCATAATGTCCGAATTATAAACGAAATGTTTTCCATATCATTCACCCATATTGGCTATGAAGTTTTTTCTCAAACGACCTGAATCAAAACTGGACAGGCATTATCTGTCCAGTTTTGATTCTCAAAGATTATGAGGGGTCGTCACTGCATATTTCTATGCCCATCCCTCAAGCTGACTTTTCAGGGATGCCCTTCAGGCTGAAGTAAACCGTCTTGCTGCGCAGGCTGTAGCTTGCCCAGATAACTTTACCATCCAACTGATATTCATCAAGCAGGATGATGCGCCCGTCTTCCCCAATCTGCTCGACATGGCTGTTCTTGTTCATAGGCAGGCAGGTCACCTTGACTTGTTCATCACTGGTGCTGCCCGTTTGTACATAGCGTTCCAATACTCTACGAATGATCTGTTTATCTTCTGAAAGCATGTTACTCCTTAATCTCAGGCACGTCGGGGGCGAGCAAACGGTTTAGCTCAAGCTCCGCTTGCGCATGGGTAACAGACAAAACGAAGCCCCATTCCCCAAGCAAAGTATTCCGCGATTGTTTTAGGAGTGTCTGGTCACTGTCGTTCAGTGACTTGATCTTCTGATGGGCGGTAATGTCGCGGATCGCCTCACACAGAGATTCTGTGCGGCCATCTTTAAGCAGTTCCAACAGGCGAGTTCGACGTTCATGCCTATCTTCCGGGAGCGGTTTACCCGGGCTAGATAGAATGGCAAGCAGCTTCTTAAATCTGGACTCTGGGCTTGGAGACCGTAACCGGCTTTCCAACTTATCATCCGCCGGAACCCAGACCGTCATATCTCGTATCTGGACCGCATAGTAGAGGATATTTGACCCGGAGACATCCCGCTCCTCAAGTCGGACGACTTGCCCAAATCCATGTGTCCAGTGCATAACTGGATCACCTTCGTGAAAATTCATGAGTACCTCCTGTACAAATTCGATGGGAACAGTAAAAGTGATTGTTCATTAACTGTGTTCTTCCAACCATTGGAGTAAATTGCGAATACTTCCTGTGGCCATGGCTATACTTGTATCGGCAGCGCCATAATAGATGCGGATGGTGTCACCGTCAGATGCGATAGTGTATCCACACGGGAAAACAACATTGTCCACATCCCCATGATGCTCATATGGCTCTTCGGGCGCGAATATCCACTCGTCCCCGCGTTTCAAGCAAAGCTCCGGTTCATTCAAATCAAATAGAGCAAGACCCAATCTGTAAATTGAGCCAGCGGCATTTTGCTTCACGCCATGATAAATCACCAGCCAGCCTTGTGAAGTCTCAATTGGCGGCGGGGAAAGACCGATCTTATTCGCATCCCACCAACTGCCGAGACGGGCTTCCATGATCTTCTTGTGCCCGCCCCAGTTGCTCAGATCCAAAGAGTAGGATATCCACATATGTGCGCTGGCCGGACCGACTGGACGATGAATCAAAGCCCAGTGACCATTAATTCTGTGTGGCAGAAGCGCTGCATCTTTATCCTCTGGTTGCATGATCACACCATAGCGCTCAAAGGAGATGAAATCCTTGGTGAATGCTAGAGCCACGCCCGGCCCACCGCTTGCATAGGCGGTATAAACGATGGCGTACTGGCCCAACTCAGGAACATAAGTAATGCGTGGGTCTTCAATACCCCATAATTCATCTGGATAGCGTTCCGGGTCAGCCATAAAAGTAGGCTTGGAATCGATCTGCCAGTTATCGATACCATTCGCTGAACGTGCAGCACATAAATGGGAATGACCTCGTCGATCCTCAACACGGCAGAGCAACAGAGTGGTGCCATCAGCCAGCAACGTGGCACCGGGATTAAATATGCTATTGACTTGGTACGGCCAATTCGCGGCTGTCAGAATGGGGTTGAGTTTGTGCCGTTGAAATAGGTCCGAGGGATATTTGTTCATTATGAATATGCTCTTTGGGTTGATCAATATTTTCCGCTAACCTTAATTCCAAAAGGGATTGGAGAAAAGCGAGGGTGGATTCTGCACCTTGATTCTCGTTCGTTCGGTCGGGATGTAAACCATCGCGGCAACCACCCGTAGTTGGGTCGTAGACTGGGAGGTGCAAGTCGTTTCGCCCGAGGAACCACTCGAAAGCGCGTCGGGCTTCGGTGTGCCAGCTCTTTTCCCCGGTAATTCGATGAGCTTCAAGGCAGGCTGAAACCATCGCTTGTGCCTCCACAGGTTGTTGATCGAAGCGGGCACGTTCGCCGCCTCGTGGATAAAAGCCGTTGGAGCCGATGGGAACGAAATGTTTTCCTTCCGTATCTGCATGTTGTAATTCGGCAAGCCAACTTAGAGACTCCAAGCCCACAAGTGTCATTTCGGGGTTTGGTATGGATTGGCCGCTCAATAGTATGGCATGAGATAGCGCTGCGTTGCAATAGGTGAGCTTATCCTCAAACCAGTTCCATCCCTCTTCTTTGTTATCCTTGTAAAGTGACAGCAACCGACCTGCCAATTCCTCCTGCACCTGACTGACACGACGATCACCGGCAAACAACTGCAAATACTCATGAATGCCAATCAGTGCAAAAGCCCAGGCGCGCGGACTGGTTGTTTCGAGAATTGAAAGTAGCGATTGCTGAAACATTCGCCCTGCCATATTGTGTAGGGTTGGGGTATTCGAATGGCCCAGTACAACACCCAGCGCCCACAAAGCGCGGCCATGGCTATCATCCGAACCGGTTTCTTCCAGCCAATTTCGCTGATAATCCATAAAGTTACGGAAGCGCCTTGTTTTCGTGTTGAAGGCATGCCAGGTAAATGCAAGATAGCGGGTCGCCAATTCTGTGGCTTCCTTGTTGCCTAACTCCTCCAAAAGCACACTAATCATCAAGGCACGGGCATTGTCATCTGTTGTGTAACCTTCGCTATAGTTGGGTATCGTAAAAATGGCGTGTTGGAATATGCCGGTATCATCCGTGAGATGATGCAGGTGATCCAGTTTAAGAGGAGGAAGTTCACCTGCGCGCTTGTCCAACGCCTTGACGGCAAACTCGGCCTGTGCAAAGTGGCGGCGTTCAGCGCGGGCGCGTTCAAAGGTCTGCATATAACGGCGGGCAACTTGCGGCCATATCATATCGCGACCAAAAAGATAAGCGCGCTTCCGCATGGCATGACGTTTTGACTCATTACCTAGCAGATCGATCACTTGTTCGGCTAAGGCTTGTGGGTCGCTAAATGGCACTAATGCTCCGCGGTCATCTGCCAGCATTTCCTCTGCATACCAATAAGGTGTGGAGATGACAGCCTTTCCTGCACCCAAAGTATAGGCCAATGTACCAGACGTGATCTGTGCCGCGTCGAGATATGGAGTGATATATATGTCGGACGCGCTGATAAATTGGACAAGTTCCTCCAAGCTGACAAAGCGGTTATAAAAGATAACATTTGCTTCCACTCCCTTTTCATGGGCCAGCCATTGCAGGGATAAGCGATACGATTCACCTTCGTTCTGTATGACATGCGGATGCGTTGCGCCGACGACGATATACACCACGTTTGGATACTTGGCCAAAATGGCAGGGAGTGCTGATATAACATTCTCGATGCCTTTGTTTGCTGAGAGCAAGCCGAAGCTTAGTAAGACGCTTTTCCCCTCAACTCCAAATAGATCCTTATGAAAGCTTGGATCTACGAATGGCACATCGGGAATACCGTGCGGGATCAGGTCAATCTTTTCTTCAGGAACATGATAAATACTTTTTAGAAATTCCACTCCGCGTTCGCTCATCACAACCACACGGTCTGAGAGCGAAATGATCTCCTCGAGCACGCGGCGCTGGTCGGCATTGGGATCCTTTAAAATCGTGTGCAAGGTGGTAACAACAGGCATGCGCAATTCGCGCAGAATTTCAAGGATATAACTGCCTGCTTTTCCCCCAAAGATGCCATATTCATGCTGCAAAGAGACCATATCCACGTTATTGATGTTCAGAAAATCGGCGGCTCGGCGATAGGATTCAATATCCTTCTCGGTCAGTTCGAAGCGAACTCGTGACGGGTACTCATAACCTGCTTCGGTATCATTGACAGGCAGAGCGATACATGCCGTGCCTTTGTATTCATCTGCAAGCGCCTCGCATAGATCAGTGGTGAATGTAGCAATGCCGCACTGACGCGGCATGTAATTGCCTATGAAGGCAATGCGCTTGATGATCGAATGGGTTGATTTATCCATATAACTTTTCCTTCCAGACACCCCTGTTGTTAAGAAACTTCTTGATTAATTGATTTCCAAAATAACATTTCTTCCAATTCTAAAAAACAAGCTAATTCATAATTTATACAGGCATCGAACTTGTCTCGTAAATTGGCAGTGCTCGCTTTGCTTCCATAATGTCCTTGAGCAGCGCCAGGTTTTCCTTGAGTTGTTTTTTCATCTTTTTTTCGAGAATGCTCTCATGCAGTTGCGATAAATTCTCTATATTGGCCTGTGTTGATACATCGATCTTTGTACTGCCATCCGCCATTTCGAAGCCATAGATAGTATGAGAGTTCAAGGGTCCTGAGAGGGATTTGTAGCCATATTTCCTGTTCGGTTCGTATTCGGTTACTTCAAAGGTGCTTAGGATCCTGCGCCCCATTAAATGACCAACACTTCGAAAAAATGAGCCCGTGGCACCGACATCTTCAGAAAGTCTATTAGACGCCAATGTCCCATACTGCCATTGGAAATCGTTTTCGGGGGTACTCACAAAATCGAAAACCTGTTTGACAGGCCTGTAAATCATCGTACTTATATTCAAATTAATCATTCAACTCTTTCCTTACAGCTTGCACAACCCATTATGTGAAGCCCCGCTTCTCACTACGCATACTTTTTGAATTGATAATTCAAGTCTGGGAAGCAGGATTCAAACTCACTCATTTTGAGCTAGGTATTCTTGAGATCAGTTCAGGAACAGACCTGTTGAATTGAAAATCATCCGCAAGCATGGATTTTGCATTCTCGAGATCACCCTTCTGAATGGAATCCATGAGGGCTTGCACGATCTCTCTCTTATTCATGATATTTTTTCCTAACTGCTAATCGGTCCAATTCCGAACAAATGGGCTTGGGTATTAATGGATGTTCCCTATGGAACACCCTCCGTTTCCCCCAAAATGATAAACAAACTGTTTATGTAACGCCTGTATTACTATAACACACTATTCGGTCAAAATATGTGGCAATAAAAAGCCTAAAGAGTCTTATTAACCATTCATTTCTTATAACGATCTTGTTGTGATATGACGCTTTAATCCGTTCCGTTCCTCACCTTGACCTGCTTGCCACAAAATTGCCTTGTCTCCCCGATACATATATCCACATTGCAGATGATATCTCTTGACCGCCTATTTGCGAATCGTTTATTTTGCAGTGACAGGAACTTTGTCCTCTGTGCACTGCAAGATGTCACCATTTGGTTCCAGTCGAATGGGGAGGTGCTAGAATATTTTTAAATCCGAATCTTCGCAGCGAAAAAGAAAACCATAAACGTTTTGATGCGTAAATAGTGATGATGAACACTACATACCTATATCCGGGACTCGCTCCCTCCATTACCAAAGCCGCCAGCAAGCAGACATATTACACGATCCGTTTGCTGGCCGACCGCGAAAGAATTACAGATGCCTACCTTGCCTACGCCTATTTCCGTTGGGTGGACGATGCTCTCGACACTGAAGCAGTTTCCAGCCAGGAAAGAGGCGCTTTTGTGGATCGGCAAAAATCACTTTTGGAGAATGGTTATCGGGGAGAGTCTGCCCGTGATGCAACCATCGAAGAGCAAATGTTGATTGAGTTGATCCGAAGCGATACGGAGAGGAATAGTGGTTTGCAGTCTTATCTGCGTAACATGATGGCGGTAATGGCTTTCGATGCCGAACGCCGCGGCAGGTTGATCTCTCAAAATGAATTGAATGAGTACACGCGTTTACTCGCAAGCGCGGTGACAGAAGCCATGCATTATTTCATCGGGCATGGTTGTTATTCGCCGCAGAATGAAGCACGTCATCTGGCGGTGACTGCTGCACATATCACACACATGCTGCGCGATACGTTTGACGACATTGAGGGTGGATACTTTAATATTCCACGCGAGGTGCTGGACGCGAATCACATCACGCCGCAGGATGTGGGAAAGGATGCATATCGTGCGTGGGTGCGAAGTAGAGTGCAGTTGGCGCGAACATATTTTAGGGCAGGCAGGGAATATTTGAATCAAGTTGAAAGCCCGCGCTGCAGGTTGGCTGGCCTTGCATACACCGCTCGCTTTGAATGTGTGCTTGATGCAATTGAGCGGGATGAATATCTCTTGCGCGCCGCTTATCCAGAGCGCAAAGGATTAGGCGCAATCCTGCGGGCAAGTGGATCAATACTCGCGTCATTATTTGTTCATCCTGAAACTCAGCCCGCGTTCAAACCCGTGCCAGTGCGTCAGCGTTCATCGAGATAGTTATGAAATTTCTCTACCGACAAACCGTCGTTTTTACTGCGAAAAGCGCAAAGAGCGTGAAGAATTAAAAAAGTTTTCTTGGCGACCTTAGCGGGCTTCGCGGTTCATTTTGATATAGGCATGACAACAAATATGAAATCAAAATCTGTGATTGTGATCGGCGCGGGTATCGGTGGGATTGTTGCCGCAACTCATCTTGCCCAGCGTGGAATCAAAGTAACTGTCGTCGAGAAAAATTCGCGTGCAGGCGGGCGCTGTGACCGCATCAGCCGCGAGGGTCATCATTTTGATACGGGTCCAACATTGCTTGTAATGCCGCTTTTATATGAAGCAGAGTTTCGTGCGTTGGGAACATCCATGTATGAAAAACTTGACCTTCAACGTGTTGACCCAACCTATCATCTCGTTTTCGATGATGGCAGCCAACTCGCGCTTACATCGGACATGAAATCTATGCAGGAGCAGCTTGAAACTTTTGAACACCGAAGTTTTCAAGGTCTTCTGCGCTACATGGATGAAGGCCATCGTCACTATCATCTTGGCATTCAGAAACTTGTCAATCGTGATTTCCGCAAGGCCTCTGAATTTTTTGCGCCTGAAAATATTCCCCTTGTTTATCAACTGAAACCGCTTGTGAATCACTATCGCAATATGTCAAATTATTTTGATGACCCACGTCTCAAGGCGGCTTTCACGTTTCAAGATGTGTACATGGGACTGAGTCCGTTTGAAGCGCCCGCTACTTTTTCGATGATGCCTTACACCGAATTAGCGCACGGTGTCTATTATCCGCGCGGCGGCATGTACAGCATTGTGGAGGCGCTCATGGACTTGGCACGCGAGGCGGGTGTTGAATTTATTTTTGACTCAACTGTTGAAAAAATTGATGTAAATACAACTCATGCCCACGGCATCATTGTGGGTGGTCAGAAGCTTGAAGCAGACGCAGTCCTAGCGAATGCCGATCTGCCTTATGTGTATAAAGATCTATTGCCCGATAATAATCTCGCTGAATCATTAACTTGCAAACGTTTTTCGTGTTCTGTTATCAGTTTCTTCTGGGGGTTGGATAAGACTTATGAAACACTTACCCCACACACGCTATTCCTTGCAGATAACTATCGCGAAAACTTTGAGAGCATCATTCATGACCTGGGCCTGCCCGACAACCCCTGTCTTTATATCCACGCCCCGACACGGCTCGACCCAGCCATGGCTCCGCCCGGACAAGATACACTGATTGCGATTGTGCCTGTTGGCCACATGAACGAGAATAGGGAGCAAGCGAAGCAGTCCTGTGGACAAGATTGGGGTGAACTACGCGATGAAGCTCGAAGACAAGTCTTTCGCCGATTAGCCACTTTGGGAATCACTGACCTGGAGTCGCATATTAAATTTGAGACTACCTTCACGCCATTGTCGTGGCGCAAACGTTATAACCTGATGAAAGGTTCCACACACGGGCTGTGCCATAATTTGACTCAACTTGGTTATTTCCGTCCCAGCAATAAACATCCCCGCTATCACAATTTGTATTTTACAGGCGCAAGCACGCATCCTGGCACAGGGATGCCCACCGCCATGGTCTCTGGGCGTTTATCCGCTCAGCGAATTCTGGATGATTTCCAAACTCAATCATGAAAGTTCTTGCGCTCGAAGGCAATCTTCCCGCATATTTGATATATGCCCATCATGTTGCGGAATGAAAATGTAAAACCATAGTACTGCCCTTGCCCAATTCACTTTCCAATATGATCTCTCCGCCTTGCGCTTCAACAAGTGTCCTGGCAATTGGCAATCCCAGTCCGAAGCCTGGGATGGTGGATGTATCATCGCCGCGATAAAAACGATCAAAGACGTGTTCCATTTTTCCTGGAGGAATGCCTTCACCAAAATCCTGCACGCGGACTTCAACTTGATTATCCCTTAATTGCGCGGTCATATTAATATTTCCTGTTGAATGCTTGAGGGCGTTATCCAACAAGATCAATGCCACTTGTTTGAACGCATCACGATCTCCTAAAATAATGAGACCTGTAGGAACATTGAGATTGATTTGTCGCTGCGGATCAAGTTGATGCGCCTGACGACAGGTCTCTTCCAACACGGCGGATGCATCGAACGGTTCTTTGACCAGGCTGCGGCCTGCATCTGCACGAGCGAGCAGGAGCAAGTCGTTGACGAGTCGAATGAGGCGATCACTTTCGTCCACCATGTCACTTAAGATGTCAGCTTGTTCTTCGGGCGGTGTGGGCGGGGTGCGGCGCAGGAGACCTAAATTTCCGCGCAGGGTGGTTAATGGAGTTCGTAATTCGTGAGAGACATCTGCCACAAAATCTCTTTGCATCTCAAGGGAATGCTCCACTTTTTGGAAGGCATCCTGCAAGCGTGACAACATAGAATTAAATGTATTCGCCAGTTGTCCCACTTCATCCTGCGGGCCTGTGTAATTGACGCGGCGTGTGAAATCGCGTTCATCACCAATGGTTTGCGCGGTCTGTGTGATGCGGTGGATCGGCTTAAATGTGATGCCCGAAAAACCCCAGCCTATTCCAAATGCAACCAGTACGGTAAGCAAGCCAGCAATTAATAATGTTGTGGCAAGGGATTGAAGGGTGCGATCCCGTTCTGTTAGCGGACGGGCGACTTGTACGATGTAAACCACTTCATGATCCACGATAACGGGGCGACTATAGATCAACATCTTTTCACCGGAGACAGTATCCTTCTCCCACCAGTCTTCTTGGGATTGCAAAGCCTGTAAGCCTTCTTCGCTTAAAGGAAGCGCATCCCCTTCTCTCCCGAAGGGACTGGCAACTAGATTCCCTAGCGGGTCGAGTACGCGGGCGATTTCACGTTCGGGGAAGGACTGGAATTCCTGTGCATTGGAGAATTCATCGAAGGAAACGGGGAAACGATCTTGCCCATCGGGGGGCGGGGCGGGGCGAAAGTTGGGGAAATCCGTATTCAGAGTGGCGTTCGCCAGACGATTGGCGCCAACGGTCAAGTCACGTTCGAGGGAGGAGATGGTGGATTGGGCCTGAATGGTGTAAAGGGCAACCCCAAAGACGGTCAAAGTCAGCGTAAGAATAAATGTATAAAGTAAAGTAAAACGAAGTCGTATTGACATCAATCCTCACGCAATACGTAGCCGATACCACGCACGGTTTGAATAAGTCGTGAACTGCCATCGGCTTCGAGTTTTTTTCGCAGATAGCCGACGTAAACCTCAAGCACGTTGTCGTCGCCGCCGAAATCATAGCCCCACACATCATTGAGGATCTGACGGCGTTCAAGCACCTGACGCGGATGTCGGAGCAGCAGATGCAGTAGATTGAATTCAGTCACGGTGAGGTTGAGGTCCATGCCGCCGCGCTTCGCTTCACGGGTGGAAGGGTCGAGGGTGACATCGGCATATAATACTTTTTGATTCTCAGGCTTGGCCTCCACACGCCGCAACATGGCATGGACGCGCGCGACCAACTCGGCAGGCGCAAAAGGTTTAACGAGATAATCATCCGCACCGCTTTCTAATCCCTCTACGCGGTTCTCAATGGCGTCGCGGGCTGTGAGCATCAGGATCATGGTCTTGTCGTCTTCATCACGCAGGCGCTGTATGAAAGAAACCCCGTCCATCTTGGGCATCATCCAATCGACGATGATAAGATCGGGCCTGTGTGTTTGTACAAGCGGCAGGGCTTCCAGTCCATTGGTGGCAGTGAAAACCTCGAGGTATTCATAGGTCAGTGTGCGCTGGAGCATTTTTAGAAGTTTGGGGTCGTCATCAACGACAAGTATGGCAGGCATACGATCTCACTTTTCTTCATCTTATCATAGCCAACTATAAATAAGTTTGCTGTGAAAATGCTGTGAAGAAAATTTGAAAGTCAAATGTCTTGGATTATTCATGGATTACTCATCCTCTTCTTCCGTCTCATCTTCCGAAACAACAATCTGTACATAGATGGTTTGTCCGAACACTTCATTTTCGCGGTTGGTGAGGATCCAGTACCCTACGTAAGTACCTTCCACATCCGGGGCGATCAGGCTGACGCTGATCTTAGCTTCGTCTCCCGGCGCGACGTATTGATTGATGATGGTCGTTTCGCCGTCCATATCGTAACCGCTGACAAAGATCAGGCTGTATCCGGAGCGCCAGGCACATGTGCCAGTATTTTTGAGCCGCCATATCTTTTTGAAAGGTTCGCCCGGCATCAGGACGGTACCATCTTTAATCGTGATGTCTTTGAGATACTTGGAGTTATCACAATCGGAATAACCGGCGACGTTGGTAAGATACGGCAACGGTGTAGCATACATTTTGGCTGGAGTTGGCAGGGTAGGGAGAGGCGTTTGTGTGGGAGTAAGAGTCGCTCTCGGCGTGAATGTGGCTGCAACAGTGGGCAATGTCTCCTTCGTTGGAGTAACCGCAGATGTCAGTGCCTGTGCGATTTGTGCATCGATCTCCAGGCTGTATCCACTTGCCGAGTCCGCAATTTCTGTGGTTGCCTGTCCGCACGCGCTTAGCAAAATGGCAAGGATAAAAAGTGTGATGAATTTGCTTTTCATGGGTTATTTTCCATGTCGATGCCAAGCGCAACGGTATCGCCTTCGTTCAAACCGGTCTTCACTTCCGCATACAGTTCATTCTGTGCGCCAATCTCGATATATTGAAAGGTCAACCCACTTTCTGTAACGAGGAAAACGGCGTAGCCATTATCAGTTTGGTGCAACGCCTCAAGCGGGACGAGGAGAATATTCTTTGCATCCAAGCTGATGACTTCCACCGAAGCGGATGCGCCGATGGGCAGGTTGATCTCGCTGATGGAAGAATCCAAGTCCACCGTGCCATGCACAGCCGTGGACGTGCCGCTGGTGTAGAGTTCGCTATCCACACTGGCAATCGTGCCGGTGAAGACCATATCGGGCAGTGCATCGAATGTGACTTCAACCGGGTGACCTATCACAGTTTTATCCCAATCGGATTCATCCATATACAGTTCCAGGTAAGCGTGTGAAATATCTGCCACGGTAATGACCGCGCTTGTGTCGATTTCATCGCCAACCGCAATATTCACCGTTAATACCATGCCCTTGATGGGCGTGAGAATCTTTGTTCCATCCAGTTTTTCTTGCGCATCATCGAGGGCGCGTTTTGCAGCTTGGATTTCCAATAGGCTTGGGACGCCGGTGCCTTCGGGAATCTCACCGCTGACCATGGCGTCATATACAGCTTTGGCATCTTCAAGAGCAACTTGCGCATCGTCAATGGCGAGGCGGGTGATCTGAATATCTTCTTCAGTTGGAATGGTAAGATAACTGCCATCTTTGGTGCGCTTTACAAAATTCTCAAAGACATATTCGTTGTAATAATCATTACGAGCCTCATTCAACGAAACAGCTGCATCTTGTAAATATGCCGTGGTTGTTTCCACTTCCGTTTGAGCTTGCGTATCGTTTGGGTTGGCATTCAATTGGGCTTGTGCGGTTTCAAGTGCTTTTTGTGCCTCGACGATCTTCTCCTCCCAATACAGCACATCCGGGCTGACAAGATATTCAAGAACATAACGAGCATCACTGTAATTTTTTTGTGCTTGTGCAAGCGCATCCAGTGCAGAAGCGACTGCGGCAGGAGAGGTCAATTCCATATAGGTGCGCCTGGCTGTTTCATAGTCTGCCTGCGCCTCTACCGGGTCAATTTCCGCCATTAGGTCGCCGGCCTGAACCGTATCACCTGGTTGGACATATACGTTGAGCACTGTACCACTCACTGTGAAGGCGAGTCCTTCTTCATCTTTAACCGAGAGCACACCTGTTCCGCTCGCGGAGAGGGTCAACTCGCCGCGAGTTATGGTGGCGGTTTCCAGGCTGGATTCTTCCGAGGCAGCCTCTTTTTGTGAGGCGTAAACGGAATATCCGCTTATGACCGCAATTGCGATCACAATCAGCACGATACCCGCCCAGGCTCTACCAGGGATTTTGGATAACCAGGTCTTTACATTCATCCGATTTAATTTCTGATCAGGAGTCTGCAATTTCTTGAAGATAGTCGATCACCGCTTGAATTAAAGGAGTAGGGACTCCGCCTCCGCCCATGCTTTGAGCGGGTAGCCCTGCCGGTATTTGATCTCCGCCCTGGGTTCCACTGGGTACATCGCCGCCTGGAAACTGACCGCCAGATATTCCGCCTTCATCGGGCGGTGTGAATCCATCACCATCAGGCGGTGTAAAGCCTTCGCCGCCCGGAGGAGAAAAACCGCCATTGTTACTTGAATTGTTGTTCCCTTGCGGGCGATTCCCACCCATGCCAAGCCCGTTCGCCTGCATCACAGTGAGCATATCTTCCTGTGAGAGTTGCATGGCTTCGATGGCTTGAGTCTGTTCGGGAGTCATTGTCTCGCCGATCTGTTCCGCCAGCGCGTCGATCTCCTCCTGTGCGGCAGTGTCGCTTGTAAGCAGGGAGAGATACACCTGCCAGAGCGGCAGCAATTCTTTCGCCTGTTCAAGGGTGACGGAATTCTCCGTATCCTTGAGGTTGAGCGTGCCGATCACAAGTTTAGTGACTTCCGGTAATTCACCTGAACCGGATGTATTCTGTGTGCCGGGCGTATTTGATTGCGAGATGCCGCAAGCCGACAGGATGAAGGCAAGCAAAATCAATGTTAAAAAGGGAGTCTTTTTCATAATATCCTTTATTCGTAGCGCAGGGCTTCGATGGGATCGAGTTTCGAGGCTTCATTGGCAGGGTAATACCCAAAGAACGCGCCAACGATGGCAGACGAGCCGAACGCGAGCAAAATGGAACTGACCGAGACCACAGTCCGCATGTCACTGAGTGCGCCGAAGATGTACCCACCGCCCACACCCACCAGTACACCGATCAAGCCACCGATGATGCTAAGTAGAAGTGCCTCGGTAAGAAACTGCAGGCGGATGTCGTTAGGAGTCGCACCTATGGATTGACGGATGCCGATCTCGCGCGTCCGTTCGGTGACGCTGACCAGCATGATGTTCATGATGCCAATACCGCCCACGATAAGCGATACGCCAGCGACCCATGCCAGCAGCGAACGAAATGCCGCCGTCGTGGATTCCTGTGTGGAGATGACATCTTGCTGGGTGGTGACGCTAAAGTCAGCAGAATCGAGAGTCACATCGTGCCGCTTTGCCAACAACAATTCGATCTGTGTGATGATGTTGTCAAGGTTTGCATCCGGGTCAACCTCCACGTAAACCATGCGGACGCTGTCGCCCATAATGCGGGCGAACATGGACGGTGTGAACTTTTGAAAGACCACGCTGATCGGCAGATAAACGCGCGAGTCAAAATCGGTACTGCCCACCAACCCTTTTTCTTTGAAAACGCCGATGACTGCCAGTTTGGTATTTCCAATCTTGATGTACTGCCCAACCGGGGTCGACTCACCGAAAAGTTCCTGTGCCAAGCTATAACCAAGCACAACCACTTTGCCCTTGCGTTCGATCTCCTGATCAGTGAAATAACGCCCGTCCGAAATCTCCATATCGCGGACAGATGGAAAGCCGACCGTAGTTCCAAGAATTTCCACATCGTCCAAGGTCACGTCGTCGTATTTGACAGTCTCGCTGGAGTTTTGTTCCACCACCACAGCTGTAACGCCCGTCACGCCGGTTTCGATGGCGGCGGCATCGTCATAGACCAATCCGCCTTGTGGCGGCTGTCCAGGTCCACCGCGCAACAAAGCGCTTTGAACAAAGACCAGGTTCGAGCCGAGGCTGGTGATCTGTTCCTGAATGGAGGCCTCCGTCCCGGCGCTGATGGCAACCATGATGATGACCGCTGCCACACCGATGATGATGCCCAGCATGGTCAACAGCGAGCGGACTTTATTCTTGAGGATCGCCTCCCACGCAATGGTCAGGGCCTCAGCGAGTTTCATGTTGTACCTCCTCTGTCACTTCAGCCTGATGGGTTCCGTTGTGCGTGATGGTATCCACCTGGCCATCCACCAGATTGATCGTCCGTTGAGTGTGTACTGCGACTTTGGGATCATGAGTCACCATCACGATGGTTGTGCCCTGCTCATGCAATTGATGAAGCAGGTTCATGATCTCCGTGCCGGAACGGGTATCGAGGTTGCCGGTCGGCTCATCGGCGATGACCATCACCGGGTCATTGATAAGAGCGCGTGCAATTGCCACTCGTTGCTGCTGACCGCCGGAGAGTTCATGCGGCTGGTGATTCATGCGTGGGCCTAAGCCAACCAACTCAAGCATGGTACGCGCTTTATCCAAACTTTCTTCTTTCGTCTTTGGGTTGACGCGGTTGTACAGGAAAGGCAGCATTACATTTTGTAATGCAGTAGTTCGCGCCAGCAAGTTATAGGCTTGAAAGATAAAACCGATCTTCTGGTTGCGGACAGAGGCTAATTGCACTTTGTCAAGTTGACTCACATCCTCACCGTCGAGGAAGTACTGCCCCGATGTTGGCTGAGAAAGACAACCGAGGATGTGCATGAGTGTGCTTTTGCCCGAACCGGATGGACCCATAATGGCAACAAACTCACCCTGGTAGATCTCAATGTTGACTCCATTCAAAGCCGCCACCTGAATATCGCCCATGCCATAAACCTTGGTGATATCCACTGTCTTAATGATGATATGTGCTGGGCTCATTGTGTCTCCACAATACCAGTTGTGACGGTCTCGCCTGGTTCAATACCAGAAATGACCTCGGCATATAACAAGTCCTGGATGCCAATCTCTACTACGCGCAGGCGGGGCTTGCCGTTTTCCATCACAAAGACTGCATACTGATCACCTGCCTTGTGCAAGGCTTCAATGGGGATCAATACTGCATTTTCTGCCCGCCCGCTGATGACATCCACGGAGGCGGTAGTGCCAAGTGGAAGTTTGAAATCTTCCGTGTCAATCTCGGTCAACTGCACCAGAGCGCGCACCACCGACGTATTGTTGGAGGAATACAAACCGGGGTCAACCTGCGTCACCACGCCGCTGTAGGTTTTGTCCGGCAGAATATCGAAGATCACCTCGGTCTCATACCCCGCCACAACGCTCGACCAGTCCGACTCATCCAAATACACTTCGAGATACGGCTGGCTCAAATCGGCTATCGTCACGACCGATGTGCCGCCGCTCACACTGTTACCGACAGAAATGTCAATGGACATGATCGAGCCCGAGATCGGAGCCACGAGGTGGGTTCCGTCCAGGTCAGCTTGCGCTGCTTCCATGTCCAATCGGGCTTGTTCCAGTTCAGCCAAGTCGCTGCCTGTCGCATTTTCCGGCACCTCGCTGCCGGTCAACGCGGCATACAAATAATTGGCTTCCTGTAAGGTGGCTTTGGCTAATTCCAGATTGGCCCGCGCCTCAAGGACCTCGCCTTCGGAAGGCTTGTTCAAGTCCTTGCCATCTGAAAAATATTTCGGCAGGTAATAATTTTCGTATCGCCATTGCGCATCTTTCAAGTTTTTCTGAGCAATTTCCAGATCAGACTTGGCATTCTCTAACGCCTTTTTCGCTTCTGCATCAGACGGCGACTCTTTGACCTTCGCTTCAGCCTCCACCACGGTTGACTCAGCTTCGGCAAGTTTTTCTTCCGCTCGCAACGCTTCCGGGCTGATGATATAAGCCAGCGTATTCCAAGCATCGGATACATCCAGCGTGGCGTCCGCAAGGGTTTGCAGGGTGGTGGCAATGGCATATGGAGAGGTCAGTTCGAGATAGGTGCGATTTGCCTCAAGATATGCTGCTTGCGCATCGATATCATCGACCTGTGCCAACAGGGTACCTGCTTCCACTTTGTCGCCGACCTTAACGAGGACTTGGGTCACCTCGCCCGCTGTGCTAAACGCAAGATCAGTTTCATTCTCAGAGACGAGAGTCCCTGTGCCACTGGCGTAAATTACCAGATCGCCGCGGGTAGTGGTTGCCGTTTGCAGGGCATTTTCGCTGCCGCTTTCACTGACAGTTTGTGTGCTTTGGTAGTAGATGTATCCACCGCCGCCTGCCGCCAGAACGAGAACAACGATGACGGCGATCCATATCCCTTTTTTAGGCAGTTTGGATAATTTGGAAATAAGGGGGATTTTTCGTGCTTTGCCAGGCATTTCACTAGGTTTGGTTGATGTGGACATAGATTCCCTATATTCAAATAATGAGATCAGTTATTTCCCCATAAATATAAAAAACAAGCCTGTGAAAATCCTGTGAAAATCTTGTGAAATTTATGAGCGTTAGATACGTCTTCAATTTCAGCGAACATTCTATTCCGCGAAAAATCTGTATGAAGCGGCGAAATCGTAAAAAACGATAGAAGTTCACAGGAAATTCTTAGCAGGTGTTCATGGCTTTTTTGGCAAATTCTCAGGTCAAGTCCCTATACTAACCTTCAACCAGGCTGGTTGAAGAAAGGAGTGTCTAGCGGTCCTACTTGCTTCAATGTTTCGATCCCTGAAAGGAGGCAGATTTTGTAACGTAAACGAAGTTCCGTAAGAAAGTCGAGTGTCCTGCGTATTCACTATGCGGGACACTTTTTGTTTATCGTCTTAATGGATTGACTTAAGGGCATGTCATGTTTAGTAAAACATCACAATGCACTTCGATTAAATGCAGGTTTTTGGGCTTTTTGTTCTTTCCCAACCCGCGTGTGTATCGGCAATATCATTACATCAACGCTTTCCTAATTTGGGAATTCGTTTTTTCTCAGCAATTTCACAATCTTTTCTTGGTCTATTCACAGCTTTGTTTTATAGAATGACGACGGACAAACAAAAAGGAAATTCATGTCGAACCATCTCAGTCATATCATCCGGTATTTCAACCGCTTTGAATTGAAATATCTGATCTCTCTCAGGGAAGCAGAACGTTTCAAGACCGCCCTGCGCGCTTATCTGCTCGACGACGAGCACGGCAATGGACGTTACGCCCTCACCACTCTGTACTACGACTCGCCTGACTCCCGCTGTTATTGGGGAAAAGTGGACGGGATCAAATTCCGCCGCAAATTGCGCATCCGTCGCTATGAAACTGAAGCGCCGCTGACAGAGGACACGCCCGTCTTCGTGGAGATCAAGCAACGGCTGGATCGTGTCACTCAAAAACGCCGCGTTATCCTGCCCTATCGCGATGTGTTGACCCTGTGCAATGACCGTCAATTCCCAGATTGTTACGCGGCTGATGACAAGCCAGTCATCGAAGAGATCTATGCCTTCCTTTGGCAGTATAACTTGCGCCCCGCCAGCATTGTGCGTTACGAACGACAGGCATTTATAGGAACGGATTATGACATCGGCTTACGCGTGACCTTCGATACCTCGCTCAACTTCCAAACCCGGCAATTGCTTCTGCACGAGGACCCGATCAGCCTGCCCATGTTCCCAGTGGATAGCGTTGTGATGGAGATCAAAGTCAATGAGCGCACCCCCTACTGGCTGACCGAACTTGTCGCTGCGCACAACCTGTCATTGATCCGCGTCAGCAAGTATTGCCGCAGCATCGAACTGGCACAAAACATGTCGACCACATTTTCAAGATATGCACTTTCTGTTGCCTAGTATGTCACCCTGAGCGCAGCGACACTTGCGCCGCGCGCCAGTGCGGTGAGGGGTCTCTAACTCAAGTACGAGATTCTTCGCTACGCTCAGAATGACAAAGCCTTTAATACACAAAATTTTCAAGGAGTTATACATGGACATTTTCAATTTTCAAGACCTGACCGCCGAGTTTTCAGTACTCGATATTGTCATCATGATGGTGCTCAGCTTTGTATTAAGCGCGTTCATCGGCTGGATCTACAATATCACGCACCGCGGTTCGTCGTACACGCAAAGTTTTGTGATTACGCTCGTGATGAACGGCATGGTCGTGGCATTGGTCATGATGATCGTTGGTTCGAACATAGCCCGCGCATTCTCACTTGTGGGCGCGCTGTCCATCATCCGCTTCCGTAACGCAGTCAAAGAGACACGTGACGTGGGCTTCATCTTCTTCACAATGGCAATCGGCATGGCCGTTGGCACCAAGTTCTATTTGTTGGCAGTGGTCGCGGCAATCGTCATTAGTTTGATCATGCTGCTCATGACCCGCTTCAACTGGTACACGCGCGAAATGGCAAATCAGATTCTGCGCGTACAAGTTCCCAATGGCGCAGCTTTTGACTCTCTTTTTGACAGACCTTTCGTCACATACACATCCTCATCCGAGCTTATCAGCGTGGACTCTGTCCACAGCGGCATGTTGACCGAGTTGACTTACAGTATCGGCATGAAGAAATCGAACCAGATCCAAAACTTCCTGACCGAGATCAAGAATCTCAATGGCAATAACAAAGTTACATTGATCGCTGGCTACAACAGCACAGACTTGTAGCGCAAACAGTCCGCAGATTTTACAGATTATGCAGATTTTTATCTGCGCAATCGATGAAATCTGCGGATGTATTTTTGCTTGAAAAATTAGCCGAATAACTTCTGTAATCGCTCCCAGCCTTGTTTGATCTGAAAGGATTTCATCTTCCAGGTGCCGACAATGCCAAAAGGAATGAATAACACAAAGAGTACATAAACCGCGCCGCTGATAAAGCTGGCGCTTTCGCCAATGTAGCGGCGCAGACCAAAATCAAGCAGGCGGTAAACTACCGCGCCGACCAATGCGCCGTTGAGTGTCCCCACCCCGCCGATGAAAATAATCAACAAAGCTGTGACGGTGAATCCGAGGCTGGCAACATTCGGGCTGACGATTGGCTGATAAAGGGTGTGCATGAAGCCAGCCAACGCGGCAGTCAGTGACGAGAGGGTGAGCGCGGTGAGTTTGAAATAGAAAGTGTTGTAGCCTAACATACGGGCGCGGCCCTCGTTCTCGCGGATGGCTACGCATACACGTCCAGTGGGGGAATCGACAAAGCGTCTATAAAGCAGGTAAACCAAAATCAAAATGGTCAGGGCAACAAAATAGAAGCGCAGGCGTTCATTGGCGGGGCTGATAAACGCAGGTGCGATCACGCCTTGCAGACCCACGTCCGCGCCTGTGTAGGGGCCGAGTTCGCTGGACATGACAACAATATGGAAGACCGAGCCAAGCCCAAGTGTGACCAACGCGAAAGTGATGCCTTTGACTCGCGGCAGGACAAGCCCGAATAGAATGGCTTGCACAATGGCTGCGATAAAGACCAGCCCAAGCGTAGCGGGAAGAGACAATCCCAATGTCTTGATGGATATACCTGTCAGATATGCACCCACGCCGAAGAACATGGAATGACCGAAAGACAACATGCCTGTGATGCCGAAGATCAAGTCAAAGCTTAATGCGTAGAGGGCAAGGATGAATATCTCGATGGCGAGTCCCTGCGCGAATTTTGAGTTGCCACTTTCGTTAGCGAACACAGCCAATGGAGATTCACCGTCCATCAAGCCCACGATGAATGGCAGAAGGATCAGCGCGAGGAGTGTATATAGAGATGCTCGATTGGATGAAAAGAATGCTGACAAGCGGAAGTTTGTTCGTTGGGTCATGGACTATTCCTTTTTGCCGAGCATAAAAATTTTATCGTCATTGCGAACGACCGATAGGGAGCGAAGCAATCCCCAACATTGTGGGAGATTGCTTCGTCGGGAAGAACACCCTCCTCGCAATGACGAAATTTATTTTGTTGGTTTGTCGTCATCGATTATTCCTTTTTACCGAGCAAGCCATTCGGGAGAATGAGCAAAATGATGACCATCAACAAAACTGTGGAAGCGGGCACGAGCGGCGGTGTGGGTTTGAAGATAATATCCGTGAATGGAATGGCGATGCCGATCTGCCCATACTTGATGATGAACTGTTGAATGAGACCGACCAACACAGAACCAAGCGCAGCGCCTGGGTAATTCGTCAGGCCGCCGATGGCAAGAGCGATCAACGCGTTGAGGAAAAGACTCTCGCCCATTGCGTTGGAAAGTCCCATGGAGGGCGCGGCGAGGATTCCGCCGAGGGCGGCGAGTCCGACGCCGAGGGCGAAGACCATGGTGAAGACGCGGCGCACATTGATTCCCAGGGCTTCGACCATTTCACGATCCTGCACACCCGCGCGGATGACCATCCCAAGCCTCGTCCGTTGAAGCAACATCCAAATAGAAATTAACACAACCAGACCAATGATCGGGATGAATATTTCGTTATAAACCCGCACACGTCCATCCAGCAATAAAATTGTCGAGCAATGATTTGCCCACCAATCTGCAAAATTTGTCGCAGGGCACAAATCTCCATCGCCATTGAAGAAGGCGGGTTTCGGCATTACGAATTCAGGCCGCCCCCAAACAGCGCGCACGATTTCAATGCCCACCGCACTCATGCCGAGCGTGAGCATGAGTTGATAGATCGGGCGAATATACAGCGGGCGGATCAACGTTGATTCGATCAACGCACCCAAGCCCGCGCCGCTTATTGTGGCAACCAAAACTGCAACGACAAAAAGCCAGTTTGAGCTGAGACCAGTCAAAGCGGTGGTGAGTGATTCGTTGAAGATAAATACAAACAATGCGATGACCAAGAGAATGGCAAAGCCAACAAAATTTTTCCAATTCAATTTGAATTGTTGTTGAGTTGCGCTGTTGAATAGCGAAATTCCAAATGCGCCGATGATGCTCGCAAGTAATAATCCGATCAACGCCAGCGGTGCGGAGATTTCAGTGAATGCCGCAACTGGCGCAATGAGGCGTGTGCCTGCGTCCGCCATGAATGAATAGGTGACGGGGCTTTGCCCATAATTTTCAACATCCCAAATCGAGATGGGATACCGGGGCAGGATAAAACTAAAGATGAGGATGGAGACGAGGATCAATACCCAGGGGAGAATCCGCTTCATGCTTAAGCCGAGCCTGATTCGGGTAGCGAGAAGCGGGTACACATCTGCGAGAGCGAATCCACTTAACGCCAGCGCGAGCGGAGTCAATAAATCCACAAAGGTGTCAGGGCGGACGAAGACAGTCCAGCCGATGTATGCGCCGATCATGAACAGTGTGCCGTGCGCGAGGTTGAGCACATCCAGCAGGCCGAAGATAAGTGAGAAACCCGAAGCGACAAGGAAAGTGATAGAACCGACAGCAAGACCGCGCAGGAGAGTGATGACGAAATCCTTTTTTTCCATGCCTTGCGCAGCGGCAATGAAGAGCATCGTGATAACGGCCAGCGTAATAATGAGTACGAAGTTTTTTCGGAAGTAAGTGTTCATGTTACGCGGCTCCCAAATAGCTGTGGATGGCTTCTTTGTTGTTGACAAGGTCTTTCATTTTGCCATCCTGCACGGAGCGGCCTTCTTCGATGATGACATAATATTCAGCGAGTTGACTCGCAACCAGGAAGTTTTGTTCAACAAGCACAATGGTGGAATCTTTTGAAAGCTCGCGGATTGCAGCCATCATGTTTTCGATGATGACAGGCGCAAGCCCTTCGCTGGGCTCATCGATCAACAGCAGATGATTATCTGCAACGAGAGCGCGGGCGATGGCGAGCATTTGCTGCTGCCCGCCTGATAGCGCTGTGCCAGACAATGTGATGAGACGTTTAAGGTCAGGGAATAAATTAAAGATAAATTCTTTCTTGCGGAGGTAACCACCTTTGCCGCGCTCGGCGATCTTGAGATTTTCCTCCACGGTCAGGTCACGGAAGATGGCGCGGTGTTCAGGGACAAAGCCGATGCCTTTGCTGGCAATGTCGAAGGAACGCACACCTTGTACTTCGTTTCCTTCATAGATAACTTTTCCTTCGCGCGGAGGTGTTAACCCGATAATGGATTTGAGCGTGGTGGTCTTGCCTGCGCCGTTACGTCCCAGCAAGGCTGTGATGGAGCCTTTGGGCACGCGCACATTTACACCCTGCAAAATGTGATATTGACCGATGAAGGTGTGGATGTTTTGTACGTCGAGGATGTATTCCATGAGACCTCAGGTTAGTGTCATACTCTGGTGGTTGAGTAGGCGGTGTTCGTCCGCCGTATCGAAACCACTGTGTAACTAGAAAACAAAAAGTAACTTGTAAACATGGTGGTTTCGATACGCCCTTCGCTATCGCTCAGGGCTACTCAACCACCGAGGTCCACTTACACATTCAATTCATACAACCCGCCAAGGTAAGCGGTTTGAACTTCTTTATTGGCGGCGATTTCAGCAGGTGTGCCTTCTGCCAGAACCATGCCTTGATGCATAACCGTGATCGCATCTGATACGCTCATGACAACGTTCATGTTGTGCTCCACGAGCATGACGGTTTTGTTGCCTTCTTTTTGAATCCCCTGGATCAATGCGATCAATTCAGGTACTTGCTCAGAAGCCATGCCTGCGGTGGGTTCATCCAATAAAAGGACTTCGGGGTCGGGAGCAAGGATCATGCCGAGTTCCAGTTTGCGCTGGTCGCCGTGTGGAAGGGTACGCGCAAAAGTTTGGGCGCGTTCCTTCAAGCCGACTGTTTCAATGACATTCCAGGTGCGCTCTTCATATTTCTTGAAATGCGAAGAAGCCTGCCAAAATTTGAAGTTGTCACTTCCAAGTGCCTGCGATGCGAGACGAATATTTTCGAAAACGGTGAGATTGGGAAAGATATTTGTGATCTGGAAGGAACGTCCGATACCGAAATGGATCGTACGATGGACAGGCTGATGCGTGATGTCCCGTCCTTTGTAGATGACTTTTCCGCTGGTGGGTTCGAGGTTGCCGCTGAGTAAATTAAAAAAAGTGGTCTTGCCCGCGCCATTCGGGCCAATGATGGCGTGTAATGAGTTCTTGCGGACTTTGATACTCACATCATCCACAGCGACAAGCGCATTAAATTGTTTGCGGAGATTGATCGTTTCAAGGATAATTTCGGTGGTCATATCACCTTCCATGTAAACAGTTCCTAAGAGACTGTCTGAAATCTCAACTTTAGATATGGATTTGTAGGGACACAGCGAAACGATTTACGGCCAAAATCTTGAATTGACTCGCTGTGTCCCTACTTTTCAGATCAGACAATTTCTAAGGGTCTTCAAGACCCTTAGGACTCATTGTATTACGGAATTATTGTCCACTCAGGTTGCCGTAGGGCAGAGAACCGCAACGATCTTTGAGCGTCTCGGGCAATAAGCAAGGAGGTTCAGGGCGGGTGGTGTCTACATATTCGTAGAAGTTGGCATCGGGGTCGGTCACGTTGACGAGTTTGAGGATGTACATATCCTGAATGGCAACATGATCTTCGGGGCGGATGTAGATTGTACCCTTGGGGCCTTCAAATTCCATGCCTTCCATAGCGGTCTTGAGTACGTCACCATTGACGTCTCCGCTCGTAGCTTTGATGGCTTCCACCACGAGGATGGCGGCGTTCATACCATCAGCATCAAACAGGTCGGGCATCACACCGTAGCGAGCCTTGTCCTGTTCCTTGAGGAAATCATTGGCGGCATTATTGGGCGCGCTGTGATGATACAGGATACCCGCGGTGGTGCCGACAGCGTTCGCAAAGAAGGTCGGCATGAGCACGTTGTCGATGAAGGTTGCGCCGAGAGCCATGGATTCGGTCACGCCCTGATCCTTGGCGGCTTGCACCAGGGATACAAATCCAGAGCCAGCCCAGGTGACAATGTATGCTTCAGCGCCAGAGTTTGCGATCTGTTCCATATAGGGAGTGAAGTCGGTAGTGTCCAGTGGAGCAAAGATATCGTCAGCTAAAAATTCTGCACCTTCGAGGGAACAGGCATCGCGGAAGGCGGCAGCGGAACCTTGTCCAAATGCATAATCAGGAGCAATCTGAACGAAGGTCGTGTATTGTTGAGTCAACGCCTTGCATTCGTTGATGGCGTCCTGATAGTTGTTGCGGCTGACACGGAAGGTGTATTCGTTGAAGTTGACACCAGTGATGTCATTGGCGGCGGCGGGGCCCACAATCAGCGGGATCTTGCTTTCGAGGGCAATGCCCTGCAATGTGGCGGTTGCACCCGATGAAACGGTACCAACCAAAATGTTCACCTTCTGAACGTCGATCAATTCGCGGGCGACAGTGGCGGTGTTTTCAGGGTTGCTGGCGTCATCGCGGACGTAGATAATGATTTCGCAGTCATCGATCTTGAAGGTGTTTTCCTGGGTCTGGGTGATGTCAAATTTATCACCTGCGGAACCAGCGGCACCAGTGGCATATTCCATGCCAAGCATGAAAGAGCGGAAAATATGTGCGCCGTAAATAGCAAGCGGACCAGTCGCGTCGCTGATGAGACCAACTTTGATCGGCTCAGCGCAGGTGAGACCAGCAACAGGCGCTTCGGTTGGGGCTTCGGTTGCAACGGGGGCTTCAGTGACAACGGGTGCTTCGGTGGGCGCGGCGGTGGCGGGGGCACAGGCGGCCAGGATCAATGACATGGCGACCAGCGCAAAAGCTAATGTACGAAAGACTTTCATTTTTTTCTCCTCATTATGTTTGTTTGATAACGAAACAACGATCCTTAATGCTTTTAGACATCACCTCCTATTTTGCAAATTCAACAATAGCGCGCGAGGCGGCTTCCGCAATTTCAATTGGGAAGAAGTGCCCCGCGTCGGGAAATATCAAAACTTTGCTATTCGTGATCTTTGCTGCAAGCAGCGCCGCATTTTCAGGTGGGACAACTTTGTCGTGTGCGCCGAACAGGATCAGGGTCGGGAGGGTGAGGCGCGGGAGTTTATTTTCAAAGGCCGCAGCCTCATCCATCAATCCAAGCCCGATTGCAAGTTGTGCCTGATAAAAAGTCGGCTCGATTGGATTTGCCGTGCGCCATTGAATCCACTCTTCGATCATCTCTGGATTTTTCTCCGCCCAGCCTGGTGCGGTGCTGACGACCAATCCATTTTTGAGACGGGTGAGCGCGTCACTCGTAACATCGGTGAGGACTTTCATCGCTTCAGGCGTGACTGGAACATGGTGCAGCCCGCCAAAGTTGGTCGAACACAGAATCAGTTTCGCCACCTTCTCTGGAAAATCAAGCGCCATGGTTTGAGCAATAAACCCGCCCATCGAGTGACCTGCAACAATTGCCCTTTCAATTCCAAGTGCATCCAGCAAACCTGCTGTATCTGCGGCGAGTATTTGCGCGGTGTACGGCCCCGCAGGCTTGTCACTCTGACCCACGCCGCGATTATCAAAAGCGATCACTTGAAAGTGCTCCGCCAAAAACGGAACCATTTTGTGCCATTGCCAATGAGAATAGCCAAGACCAGAGATCAACACGAGCGGTTGTCCCGCGCCATGGATTTCGTAATAGAGTTCGATGTTGTTTGTTTTTATTTTTGGCATACGATCTCCAGTGGAAAGAAGTGGATAGTGGGAAGTGTGTAGTGGTCAGAAAAACTACCCACTATCCACCGCTCGCTACCCACTGTTTTTTCAACTCCACTTTCATTACTTTCCCATACGGTGAGTAAGGCAGTGACTCAACAAATTCCACACGCTTCGGGATCTTGTATTTCGCCAAACGTCCCGAACAGAATTTCAACAGTTCATCTGCGCTGACAGTTTGATTTGGCTTGCAAGCCACGATCATCAAACCGACCTCGCCCCACTTCTCATCGGGCTGTCCGATCAAGGCTGCATCTGCAACCGCGGCATGTTCACGAAATACAGCTTCCACTTCCGCGGCATACACATTTTCGCCGCCGCTGATGATCATGTCTTTGAAGCGGCCGACGATATAGAAATATCCTTCATCATCCATGCGCGCCATATCGCCTGTGTGAAACCAACCATCTTTCAAAGATTGTTTTGTAGCATCCGTATTATTCCAATACCCTATGCACACATGCGGCCCTGCTATGATCAACTCGCCAATTTCACCAGCAGGAACATCTTTGGAATCCGCATCCACCAAACGCATTTCACTGTGAAAGATCGGCTTTCCCACCGAACCTATTTTTCGCAACGCATCTTCATCGCTCATCGAAAAACAATTCACACCCACTTCGGTCAGGCCATATCCCTGGCGCATCGGAACACCCTTTGACCTGCTCCACGCTTCGATCAACGAAGGCGGGCATGGTGCGCCGCCGCTGATAAAAAAGTGAACATGGCTGAAATCCGTTTTTTCAAATTGAGGCGAATTCATCCATACTTGAAATAAAGTTGGCACGCCCAGGATCACGGTGCATTTTTCATCAACGATCACTTGCAATGAAGCATCGGGGTCAAACGAACGCGCCATCACGATCCGTCCGCCCGCATAAAATAATGGCACAAGAAAAACGAACAACCCGCCTGAATGAAACATCGGCGTCAGGATCGGCGAAACATCCTTCTCGCTCAATCCCCACGAAACCACTGTATTGATCGCATTCCACAAAACCTGCCTATGCGGGAGGATTGCGCCTTTCGGGCGACCCGTCGTCCCAGATGTGTAGAGGATGCAATAAGCATCATCTGCTTCGATGACGGGACGCTTCACTTCTTCTGCCGAAGCCTGATTCAGTGATTCTTCATATTTTCCCGCCGCCGGGATATTTGCCCCTTCTAGCGAGATGATATGTTCCATGTTGATCTCACTTCGCATCTCATCATAGACAGACACGAACTCAGGGCCCACGATCAGCACTTTAGGTTGACAGTCATTTACGATATAAGTCAACTCGCGTGATGTGAGTCTCCAATTCAACGGGGCAAAGATTGCGCCGATCTTTCCCAACCCAAATAACAAATCCACATAAGCAATGCTGTTATGCGCCAAAATGGAAACACGGTCACCTTTTTGCACGGCATACTTCTCACGCAAAAAATTCGCGGCACGGTTTGCGCGTTGATTGAGTTCTGAGTACGTGTAACGAATCTTGCTCGTCAGGTCATATAAGGCCTCACGATTGGGAGTTAGGTTGGCGCGAGTGGCAAGAATGTCAATCATATAAGTGAGAAGTGGACAGTGGGTGGTGGGAAGTAAAACCGTCCACCATTCACTGCCCACTATCAACTGCTCTTAAGTCCCTACAACGATTCCGCCATCTACTCGGAGGACTTCGCCGGTAATGAAGGAGGCGTCATCCGAAGCGAGGAAGAGATAGGCGTTGGCAATGTCACGCGGTTCGCCCAAGCGACCGAGCGGAGTGTGAGACTTCATGCCATCCAAAACCTTCTCGGGCATAGCGGTGACCATTTCAGTGGCGGTGAAGCCAGGAGCTACAGCGTTAACGCGGATGTTGAATTTACCCAACTCGCGTGCCCAAACTTTGGTCATACCGATTACACCGAATTTTGTTGCGACGTAGTTGGTCTGTCCGAAATTGCCATCGAGGCCAACAACAGAGGAAGCATTGAGAATTACGCCGCCGCCCTGTTTGATCATCACAGGCGCAACTGCCTGAGCGCAATTGAACACACCCTTCAAGTTGACAGAGATGACGAGGTCGAAATCTGGTTCGGACATTTGCCCGACCAAATTGCCTTCCTTCACCTTGACCAACTGTCCATCACGCAGAACGCCTGCATTGCTGACGATTACGTCAATGCGGCCATATTTTGCAACGACATCATCAACCCATCTTTGAACATCTTCGCGGCTGGTCACGTTGACTTTGTGGAACGCGGCGCCTTCGCCGAGCTGCTTGAGAGTCTCCTGCCCAACGGCTTCGTTGACATCACAAATCACAACCTTGGCGCCTTCCTCGGCGAAACGCAAAGCTGTCGCCTTGCCAATTCCCGCCGCCCCGCCTGTTACAAGAACTACTTTACCTTTCATGCGCATGGTGATAATCCTCTTGATATTTTTTGTAACTACATTTGTTTAGCCAAAAATCCCAAAATGGCTGTATTGAATTCTTGTGGTCTTTCCCAGCAGGTGGCGTGTCCCGCTCCGTGCAGGATGTGCATTTCAGCGTGGGGAATACCTGCTTTCAAGATCGCGGCGTAGGCTGGGCCCTTCAACAAGTCCGCGCCGCCGACGATGATGCAGGTCGGGCAGTTGATCTCGCCCAAGCGGGCGGTAAAGTTCACGTTCAAAAAACATTCACACAAACGGACAACAGATGGAAAGTCCAACAGCTTGTAGCGGCCTTTGGCATCTTCGAGTAGACGCGGGTTGGCGGTGATGAAAGCTGGAGAAAAATTCCATGGGACGGTGGCATTGAAAAAGGCGTTGGAGTCTGCCGTTCGTGCAGAATCAAGCCACCCATCGACAATGATGCGTAACTCCGCGCCGACCTCGCTGACCGTGTCAGCCAATATCAGGCTGAGAGTCCGCTCGGGATATTTCAATCCAAAAGCCTGCGCTACTTCGCCGCCGTAGGAGATGCCCGCGATATGTGCCTTGTCAATGTTCAGGGCTGTCAGCAATGCCGCGAGATCATCCGCGTGCATTTCCATGGAGTATGAACTGCCAGAATGTTCCGACTGTCCCTGTCCACGGCAGTCATATTGCAAGATGCGGTAATGTCGCGCTAACGTCCTGGTCTGAAACGCCCAACTGGTGGCCGCGTTCATGATGATGCCATTGTTGAGAACCAACAGAGGGGTAGTCTCGGAACCGTGGAGTTCGTAGTAGAGTTCAACGCCGTTAGCATGGATTTTAGGCATAGTCAAAACATCCTGTGTGGTGTTAGGTTAACGTATTGTTGTTACAAGCCAGTTACAAAGCTTTGAAGGCCAAATAGGTCTTCTTTGCTTCGCCTTCGCCGAATTCAACGAAATCGACATTCAAAGGTGTTCCAATTTTTATCTCGGCGGGTTTGGATGCATCCAGTCCAGTGATGCGGGCGCTGATGCTTGTGCCTTCTTCAAGTTCAACAATGCCTGAGACGTAGGGATTCTTGCGATCAAAGCCTTGCTCGGCCATGAAAATTGGCCCTGTGTAGATGACCGTGAAGCCAGCAAGTTTTCCTTTGCCGCTGGTCTCGACCCATTCCATCTCTTTGCTGTGGCAATTCGGGCAGATCGCGCGCGGAGGGGCATAGGTTTTGCTGCATTTTGTGCAGCGAGTGGCCATCAATTTATGCTCTGCAATATATTGATTAAACGACGCCGCTGAAAACGGACGGATCGTGGTGGTTTCTTCGCTCATGTTATTTCTCCATTGTGTCATGCTGAACGAAGTGAAGCATCTCGCCCGTAGGGCGGAGACCCTTCGCTACGCTCAGGGTGACACATACTTTAATTTCTCCGCTCATAGACGTGGACTGCACAGGTGGAACCTGTCGCGCCGACGTTGTGAGTCAATGCCAGGTTGACATCGCCTACCACTTGTCGTTCGCCTGCCTGACCTCGCATCTGCTTGAACACTTCGACAGCCTGTGCCACGCCTGAAGCGCCGACGGGATGTCCTTTTGCTTTCAACCCACCTGAGGTGTTGATGGGCTTCGCACCGTTGCGGGCGGTCACGCCGTCTTCGGCGGCTTTGAAGCCTTCGCCTGGGGCAAAGAAACCAAGGTCTTCGCTGGCGATCACTTCCGCGATGGTGAAGCAATCATGTACTTCAGCAATGCGGATGTCTTTGGCGGTTACGCCTGCCATTTCATAGGCTTTTGTCGCAGCGATCTTCGCGGCAGGGATGGCTGTCAATTCGGGGCGGTCGTGCAGGGCGGAGCCAGAAGCCTGACCCGAACCGATGACATGAATGGGGTGGTCTGTGAACTCGTGCATGCGTTCTTCGGCGACGAGCAACACTGCGGCGGCGCCGTCTGTTACGGGGGAGCAGTCAAACAGGCGAAGCGGCCACGCAACTGTCGGGTTGCCTGATTCGTCGTGGAGGAAATCCCAAATGGTGGACCATGTCGGGGCGGGCTTGCCCTTCTTGATCGCAGCCGCGACGCGTCCTTCCATCCACTTTTGAATGGTGACTCCAAATTGGGCATACGGATTCAGGGAAGCATTGTCATGATTCTTGATCGCGACGTTCATGAGATGTTCGGGCTTCATTCCGTAGCGGTGCATGTACGCGGAAGCCATTGCCGCATAAAAGCCAGGGAAGGTGAAGCCAGCGGGAATCTCAAACGGAACATCTGCCGCGGTCGCGAGCGCATCGGTGACGCCTGCGGTGGTGAGCGCGGTCATCTTTTCCGCGCCGCCGACGAGCACTATATCCGCCATGCCCGAGGCAATTGCCATCACACCCTGACGGAGTGCAACGCCGCCTGAGGCACACGCATCTTCGACGCGGGTGGCAGGGAGCGGTAACAAGCCGACTGCATCCGCGAGAAGCGGAGCAGTGTGTGCCTGATGTTCGAACTGGTCACTGGAGAAATTCCCGACATAAAGCGATTCAATGACTGATGTATCGACTCCCTTATCAACGGACTTGGTCATTTCCTTGAATGCTTCGACAAAAAGATCGCGGCTGTTCTTTTCTGCAAACGCCCCGAACTTGGACATACCTGCGCCGACAATTGCAACTCCGCGCGACAGGGACTTTGATTTAGGCATAAAACCTCCTTATTTATTTATGGTAGGGGCACAGCGGAGCGCTTGAAGATTTTCTTGAACACTCGTCTCGCTGTGCCCCTACTGTACCCCTACATAATTTATTTCAAAACTTTCGCAAGCGCCGCCATAAACTCTTCTGGTTTTTCAACGTAGGGAGTGTGGCCTGTATCTGCGATGACAACTTCTTCATACGAACCGCCCTTGGCTTTGTATTGCTCAAGGATGTTGCGGGTCTGGCCAACCATCGGCTGCGGAGGATAGATTTCCTCACCGGGCCAGCCGGGGACGTAGCCCAGCTTGCCGAGGGTGCCAAAATCAAAGAAGGAACTGTCGGAGACGATCATGTCTGAATCGCCGCGAACCCAAAGGATGGAAGGCTTGCTGGCTGCACCGACAAATTTTTCTACGCTGTCACCAACGTACTTGGGAGAAAGCGCATTGATGGGACCAAATTTTCCAGGTGCAACATTCGGCCAATTGCCAGAGGGAACAAAATCACCTGGGTATTTCTGTTCACCCACTTTTTCGGTCATGAGCGAGGAGAGCAGATCTTCTTCACGGGCAGGAACGAAAGGCGGCTTCCAGTAGAAACCGTTCATCACCACGCGCGGCGAAGCCTGCGGATTGTCGCTGCTGCGATCGCCAGCGGCCATCAACTTGGGAAAATCGGGGTTGACAACACCGCCGCCTGAACCTGCAAAGTCATCATAGCAAGGTGTACCGTTGACATCTTTTGAGCCGCCGAAGCCGTACATCGAACCAGGGTTGACAACGGTTCCGCTGAGAACACGTCCGCTGATGGCGCCGACCAAGCCGAACACAACTGTCCCGCCCATGGAGTGACCGACAACGTGAGTCTTTTCAATCTTGAGCGCATCCAGGAAGCTGACTAGGTCGTCGATCCAATCGCCCATGCCGCGAGTGGCGTTGATCAATTTATCTTCGGTGTCGCCATAACCGCGCAGGTCAGGCGCAATGCCGCGAAAGCCAGCGGGCAGTTTGAGCATGATCTCTTCCCAATACGTTGCGGAAGAAGCATTGCCATGCAGGAACAAAACTGGCGTACCGTTTTCAGTTCCGCTGAAGAGGGCGTGCATTTTCAAACGGGGGGTATCAACAACCTTGGATGTGATACCGGGTAAAGTTGGTACTGTTGACATGTTATTCTCCTTTGGATTGGAGTCAAAAGTCTTTGCGAAGCATCCCTGTGGGACCAGACTTTTGACTTTGACACGGGATTTTCTTGCTTTCTAATTTCAAACGTCGGGAGACGTTTGAATCCATTGCTCTTTCAACTCGCGCTTGAGTATTTTCCCTGCTGCTGAAATGGGCAGGGCTTCCATGAAACTCACTGACTTGGGGACTTTATATTTAGCCAACCGCTCTGTCATAAATTTCAATAACTCTTCCTCCGTCGCGCTTTGATTTGGTTTCAACACAACACAAGCCTTGCCAACCTCGCCCCACTTTGCATCGGGCAAGCCGATCACAGCACACATGTGGACGGCAGGGTGCTGGTACAACGCCTTTTCAATTTCGGCGGGATACACATTCTCACCGCCGCTAATGAACATATCCTTCTTTCGATCGACGATGTAAAAATAACCTTCGTCATCATATTGAGCGAGATCGCCCGTGTGAAAATATCCGCGCTCATCGACGGCAGCTTTTGTAGCTTCTGGATTGTTGAAATAGCCAGAGCTGTACGATGGACCTTTGAGAACTAATTCACCCGCCTCATTCGGACCGAGGAACTGATCCTGTTCCCCGACGATTTTGGCGTTGACGAAAAAGTTTGGTCGGCCAATGGATCCAGCCTTGCGGATGGCGTCTTCAGGTGCGAGTGCAAAAATGCCAGGCCCGAACTCGGTCATGCCGAAGCCTTGCTTGAAGCGGATGCCTTTCTCCTTGGTGTACTTCTCCACCAGCGGAACAGGCAACGGTGCGCCGCCTGATGTGCAAAAACGCAGCGCAGACAGATTCACGGAAGCCCAATTTGGCGCAGTGGTCAGCATTTGATACATGGTCGGCACAGCCGCAAAGATGGTTACCTTCTCGCGTTCAAGCAGATTCAAGACTTGAGCAGGGTCAAAGGCGCGGATAAGAATCGTCGTCCCGCCAAAGATGACTTGCGGCAGGGTGTAGACGAAAAGTCCGCCCGTGTGGAACATGGGGAAGACGTTGAGATACACATCGTTATGTGTCACATCATGGATGACGGTGTTGAGCGTATTCCACGCGATCATGCGATGAGACACTTCCGCGGCTTTGGGCAGACCTGTCGTTCCGCCAGTGAATATCAAGGCGGCGGTATCCTCTGCTTCGAGACTGGGACAGGTAACGGCGGAGTCAGAGGCGGATTGGAGAGTCGGCTCGAAGGGCAGGCTTCCTTCGATTCCATTTCCATCTAAATGAATAGTGGGTAGTGGGTAGTGGGTGGTGAGATTCGCGACGTTTTCTTTGAAGTCATCCGAAAAAATAAGAACTTTGGGATTTGTGTAGTTGAAGATTTCGAGCAGTTCCCGCCAGTGCGAACGCCAGTTGAGTGCGGTGTGGATGGCGCCGAGTTTGGAACAGGCAAAGAAGAGATCGAGATGTTCGTACCCGTCACGGGCAAGGATAGCAACGCGATCACCTTTTTGGGTGCCCTGTGACTTCAACCAATTGGCAAGTTTGTTGGCGCGGCGATTCGCGTCTCGAAAAGTTAATCGCCATTCAGGAGATTTGCCCGCGTCGATGAATGCAAGTTTGTCGGGGGAGTAAAGTTCTCTGCGTGCGAGATAATCACCGATGTACATAAGAACTCCAGTGGGAAGTGGATAGTGGGTGGTGGATAGTTAAGAGCCTTAGTGTGGAAGCTTGTTGATTAAGGCGTAGGTCATTTTACGAATTTCGAGGATGAGGTCGAAGATGGGCTGGGCGTTTTCTTTGGTGACATAGCCTAATTCAACGGCAACAACAAGTTGTGTGTCGAGTTCTGCCGCTGAGCCAATTGCAATGTGAAGGAATTGACGAAACTCACCTGTGTGCTGTCTGTCTTGTCCTTCTGCGATATTGGATGGAATAGAAACGGCCGCACGCTGCATTTGGCTGGCAAGCCCATAAGTTTCTGATTTTGGAAAACTTTGTGTCAAACCATAAACCAACTTAACCAGTTCAATGCCTTTCTGCCAAACCTTCAACTCACGATAACTTCTCACGGTTTCAGTCATAGCCATCTCCTTGTATTTTTCTATCACCAAACGCTATTTACTTTACACTGTCCACTTCACACTACCCACTATTCACTACTTCCACTTCCAAACCGATGACGCCATCGTAATTCCGCCGCCGCTGGCACAGAAGAGGATCACATCCCCTGGCTTGGGACCTTTGCCTTGGGCGATCGCATTATCTAATGCCATGATCACGCACGGCGAACCTGTGTAGCCCCACTTGTCCATGACCCAGTGAGTCTTCTCAATGGGCTGCTTGAGCAAGTCCATCATCACTTCGATGGTGCGGAGATTTAATTGAGTGAAATAATATTGATCGACATCATCAAAAGTTAATCCCGCTTTATCGAGTGCGCCTTGCATCAGTTTGGGCCAGTATTCGGTGTTGAAGGTCTTGGGGAATTTCTTGACGAACTCCACTTTCGGCCCGCCAAATTGCGCCATGTTCTCAGGTGTGCATGGACGATAGGTTCCGCCCGTGTAAATTCCCAGCGCATCGTGGAAGGAACCGACTGCCAACAGGTTCGAGCCGAGGAAACCCTGTTCCTTGCCAATGCCCAAAACGACTGCGCCCGCGCCATCCGCGAAAAGATTGGCGGTCTTCTTATCCTTGTAATCAATGAAGCGGCTCATACCATATCCGCCAGCCACAAGGATGTACTTCATCTGCGGCTCGGTCATCAGGTATTTTGCACCTTGGTCGAGCGCCGTCACCCAGCCCGCACAAGCAGAATTGATATCGTAGCAGCCAGCCTTATCCGCGCCGAGTTTGTTCTGCACGACAATGGACGTGCTGGGGGAGAGGTAATCGGGGGTATCGGTAGAGACAATGATCAGGTCAAGATCGGCGGCGGTGATACCTGCACGCTCAAGCGCTTTCTTCGAGGCTTCTACGATCAAATCGGATGTGACTTGTTCGGGGGCCATCCAGCGGCGCTCTTTGATGCCGACATTTGCCACAAGCCACTCGCTAGTGGATTCGCCCATGAGCACATCCACTTCGGCGTTGGTCACTACTCGTTCAGGAACATAACTTCCCGTGCTGAGAATTTGTACGTTACGCATAATACCTTCCGTGATAGGAGTCCAACGTCTCCAGACGTTGACTTGTTATTACTATGCTCCAAAGTCAGGGGACCCTTCGACAAGCTCAGGGCATCGCTTTGGAGTCTTTAATTCATCCAACGGGACAAAACGGCGCATAAATTCAACGGCTTCCTTCCACTCGTTGAAGGTGATCTCTTCCGCATTTTGGATGTGGCGGATTGTGCCGTGATATGCAGGCGTTTCCGCTGACAATTCTTCCATCACAAAACGGATAATGAAAGATGAAATCAGCGGTGGAGTGATAGCGTCCATTGGATATAAATTATCAGAAGGCGGTAACAGGGGGGTTACAAAGGCAGTGGGCAGTGAGCAGTGGGCAGTTGTCAGTAGCAGTTGGCGGAAGGCAGAAAGCAGAGCGCAGAAAAGTGAACCGCAGAGGCGCGGAGGTCGCGGAGAAAACCCCGTAGGGGTGTAATGATTCTAGAATTGAAGATAGTGAAATAGCAGAACCCCGAAGGGGTGGCATAAATGCCTCATGACATCCTTCGGGGTGGAAAATTATGTGAGAATAATTTTGTTTATGGGTTTACGAGCGAATTAGCTTTTTATAAAGTTCCTGTGTTTCTGGCGAAGGTGGCACGTCGAGTTCATCCTTCAAGGTTTGCAGGCAGCGTTGATATGTCCGTGCGAGCTGACCGCGGTCACCTAAATAATTATAGGCCACCATGAGATGACGATAGGCGCGTTCCCAGCAATTGTCTTTTGCGAGCACACGTTGGCACAGGTCAATGGCTTCGGCGTGTTTATTCTGTTCGAGCAGCAGCTCCACCAAACGATCGGCTGATTCAAGGAAAAGGGATGCCAATCGTTCGCGTTCTTCCGCCGCCCACGATTCATACAAAGCTTCAGGCAGGTATTCACCCCGATAATAATCTACTGCCTGTTGAAGCAAATGGACATCAGACTTTCTCGCCTGACGCGCGGCGCTTACAAATTTATCCACATCGAGCCATAGGTCTGCATTGGGGCGCAGGGAGTAGGTACTGCCTTCCCGCAAAACAAAAGCCGATTCACTGCCAGGGTCGCGATCAGGTTCCAACACTTGATACAAAGTATTCAACGCGATCTTGAAATTTCGCTGGGCAATCGAAGGGTCGGCTTCGGGCCAGAGGTGTTCACAAATCTGGTCACGGTCAAGCGGCGAGTGACGGAACGTTAGTAACAACTGAAAAATTTGACGTGCAGTCTCGCGCCGCCAGCCATTGGATGGAATTGCCTCGCGTCCTCTCCAAACCTGAAAACTGCCCAGCGTCTGCACGCGGAGTCTAAACCCAGGGTGGATACCCACTTCCTTTAACCCGAGATTCTCCAGCAAGCGATTGATGTATCCGCTCTCCCAGCCGTTTTGGCGGGCATGTAACAGCAGAGGAATGAACATCCTTTCATCATAAGGGCCTAATAATGTCGGGCGCGTGAAGAAAAAGTAATATCCATTTTGCTGGCAGACTGCCAGTGTATCGGGCAATATTTGCGCAATGCGTTCGAGCTTCTTTTGCTTGAAATATCCATATGCAAGCCACAGGCGCGCGGCACTTCGGCCAAACGAATCGCTGCATTCTTCAAATCCTAAAATAGCGCGATTGAGCCAGGTCTCGGCAGCTTCATAGCGCGCCGCCATCACCAGGCTTGCACCCATTGTCAGGCGCGTCAGCGAAGCGATCCATTCATCGCCCGCTTCGACAGCGATCTCAATTGCTTCTTGTGCATGACGCTGCGCACGCTGAAGGTCACCGCGATAACCGTATGCGCGGCATAAACCCCAATCTGCTTCCACCAACAGGCGCGGCACTTCCAGACTACGGCTTAACTCAATGCTTTTTTCAAATTCGGTTAATGCGCGTGTGGCGCTGTCATCTTGTGTGTTCATGCTCAGATTCAGCGCATGTCCCTGGCGCATATGCCCAACTGCTGTGACAAAGGGGGACTTCAACTCGTCGCCGCGCCGCGTGCCGTCCAATGCGGATTGATATGCGTGCTTGCTCATGCCCATGAAGGAATAGATCAACGATAATAATAATTTCGTCTCGCGGTGAGCCCGCGGGGTTTGGACAGGTTCGCGGTTCTCGGTTTCAGCAAGTTCCTCGAGCCCAAGCCTTGCCTCCTCCAAACGGCCTGTGCGTAAAAGCACGCGGTACAACAACTGATCGTTCGATGGACCTTCGGCGCGCAAATCCTCTGCCCGCTGACGTAAGCGCTCCGCTTCATTTACATGCCCTGAGTTGAGTTTGTTCTCAGCCAGCAATTCAAAGAGACGCACCTGCGCCTCGCGGTCTTCAAAGCCATCGCTCAAGCGGATCGCTTCTTCAAGCAATTTCTCTGCCTGGCTGGGATTCACTGTATCGAGATACACACGTGCCTGTCCACGCAAGGCACGCGCGATGCCATCCTGTTGACCGAGCCCACGCCATGTCATTTCGGCTTGCTTGTACCATCCCTGTGCTTCGTCGAAGCGGCTGTGCATGCGCGCCAATTCACCGAGGGTGAACATCAAGACGGGGTGCTGATGCAGACTCAAGGATGGGAGTGAGTCAATGTATGTCGTAAGCGTATCCAGCCGTCCCGTAGAAAGAAGCGTGGTTGCGTAGGTGTCAAGCAAATCTGCAACTTCATCCCATGCCTGCGCTTCAAGCAGATGATAAATCGCAGATTCAGGATTCTTGTGTGAGAGAAAATATTGAGCGGCGTCGCGATTCCATTGATTGCGTTTTTCGATGGGGGATTGCTGCCGCAGGAAATTATGAAAGATGTGATGATATCGCAAATGCCCTTCGGAAGTTTCAACGACGAAGAGATCCTGCCGCCGCAGATACGCCAGCATGGAGGATGAATCGTTGGCGTGATAGCCTGAAGCCCAACGCAGCGCATCACAGACTTCGGGGAGCAGGTCGCGCAGCGTGGCGGTGATGAGCAGAAATTCGCGCACATCGGCAGGCTGTCGTTCAAACACTTCATGCGCGAGCATTTCGAACAACATCTCAAGTGAGTCGGCTTGCCAGCGCAAAGGGAACTCGAGCGTTAAAGGGGATTGCGTGCGAATGCTTTGCCAGATGAGTTGAAGACCGATTGCCCAACCTTCGGTATAGGTCAGCAATGAATCGACTTCATCGCCCGCCAATTCCATTCCGTATAGATTGCCGAATAATGAAGTGACTTCGCCTTTGGTAAAGGTAAGCACAGATTGATCGAGCAGGAGAGCTTCGCCTTGCGCGCGCCAACGGGTGAGTGTTGGCAATGTGATCGTGGGCCTGCCTGATAGCAGTACATGAAGGTTGATGGGAGCCAAGCCGATCAAACGGTCCAAAATATGCGGCAGTTCATTGCCATTGGTCAGAAGGTGTGCATCATCCAAGACAAGTAAGGTGGGCTGTAATGCAGTATCCGCCAATGCGTTGATGATCTGATCCAAAACCCCGCGCCAGGGCAACGGCCCTTGTGTGCCATCCCATTCATCCAGAAATGATGTAGGCAGGTTTGTTATTTCGGGCAATGAGTGTTGAAGTGCGTAACATAACTGCAGAAGAAAAACCAGCGGATCATTATCTTCTTCGTTGACTTGATACCAAATGACGGGGTGAATCTCACCTGCCAGTTCTGCCAGTGCAGTGCTTTTTCCATAACCAGCTTCGGCCTGCAATATGGTGAGACGATGCCCCAATGCCTGCGTCAATATCTGATTAACGCGTGGGCGTGCCAGCGTTCGCGTATTGCGAGGCGGGGGGATTGCTTTGGTTCGAAGGATGCGAGAAAGAGCCATGGGAGATAATACAAATTTCGGCTGAAGTTTATCCTAAAATATGTGTACTGTGTTAGTTACCCCAGAGTGGGCGACAAGGCTTTGTTGAAAGCCCAAAATTCTTTAACGCGAATTGTACGAATTGGCGAATACTGCGAATGGTTTGATGAAAACCATCAACACTCCTTACGCCGTCCACACGCTTCGCGTGCTACGCAAAGAACGGCGACTTGAGCCTCTAATGTGATGACAAATGACACATGACAAGATGGGTGGGATTGATATAGTATTTCCATAGAGAACCAGAAAATCTGTTCTTAATCTTTCACTATCTAACACCCCAATTTGGGTGGTTATACAGAAATCCGTCTGGTTAAGCCATAGTTAGGCGCTGGCATAAACCTGTTCATAATTGCCATATATCGTTTTGACAGAACGAAACCAAGGAGTTTGCTGATGAAAATAGTAATGAGCCTAGCTGAAACTGATGATGGGACGTGGGGAGGTTTAACAAGATTTCGTCCAATAGCAAACGCATTTCTTGATCGTGGTCACGATGTCGCCTTCTTCGTACCTGAGAAAATGAAAGAAAGGCTATCAAAGGAAAGGTTCAAGATATTCACCACGCCTGAACCAACTTTCTTTGGCTTGCCAAAATTCATCTCCGACATTCTGACAAGCCGTTCATCAGAAGCGATTCCGCCCGCAAAAGAAGGTCAGGATTTCGGTGATATATGGTTGGTTTATCGGATTAAAGGAATGGCGAAGACATCCTACTTGAAGAAGTTAGTGGAGAGAGAGCTGATTTTACTGAATGAAATTAAGCCTGATGTGGTTATTTCAAATTTTGATCTTGGTCTCTTTCTCGCAGCGCGGATACGTAAAATTCCGATAGTAACCATGTATGCTTCGGCAAAAAAAGTTGGCGTGGGCAGCACCTCATGGAAGAGTGTCAACAAGGCGGTCAGGAAAGTTTTCGCAGGTTTTGGTATTATGTCCTTGTTTCCAGAAAAACTCTGCTACGGAAACGACGTACTCAAAATCGTTCCGTCCATTCCCGAATTGGAAGATCTCGAAAACGAGCCGAATGTGCATTTTGTGGGTAGTCTTCATACTCAATCAAGTTCAAAATTACAAAAAACATTTACCCCAGAAGAAGGGAAACGTTATATTTTCGTTTACATGGGTACTGGCGCACTCCCATTCCATGTAGTCAAAGAAAAAATCCTGCAATTCATGAGCGATAAACCTAATCATATATGTATCGTGAGTTCTCAAGCGGTAAAACAAAAAGAAGTGATTGGTAATGTGGAATTTACTTCTTTTATTCCTGCTGACGAACTACTACCATACTGCGACTTTGTTATCAGTCATGGCGGACTAAACACCATTATCCAATCTCTATCGTTGGGCATTCCATTGATTTTATTTCCTGGTCCAATATTTGAAAGAAGATACAACGCCCGAAAAGTCCAGAAACTTGGCGCTGGCATAATGGGTGAGTCAAGTAACTTCACAAAGCAGTGGTTAGATGTTGTTTTTAAATCACATAAGCAATACGAAGATGGTGCAAGAAAGATTGCTCCTATGTTTTCAGGATATGGTGGAGTTGACTCAGCAGTAGAAAAAACAATCGCATGGGTAAAAAGCGCCTAACACAGCGTGCGCCCGACTGGTGGGGAGTCGCCGCGTTTTTAGGCAGGTTGTGCGGCTTGAGGTTGGTTCCGTCAAAACGGCGTTCTCTCATCCCGCCCATCAGCGGGTAACGCAGACCGTTGAGACTGTCGAAAAAGTCACTTTTCAAAAATAATTTTTGAAAAGTGGGACAGAAACGCTGAAAGGCGTCTGGTTTTTGGTGTTCCGCACAACACTTTGGCAACATTTTGGCAATTTTTTAG